>WRMA01000001.1 GCA_009777355.1 Oscillospiraceae bacterium
CAGACTTAAACTGCCGGGATTTTTCAGCCTGTTCGACAGCGTTCCTCGTCCGATTCCCGTTTCGGACGCAAACTCTTCCTGCGTCAAGCCATATTTCGCGCGGATTTTTGCCACTACGCCGTTTAAATCGCCTTTGAGATTCAGCGTGCGTTTATCGAGCATTTCGGCGCGTTTCTCTTCTCGCGACTGTAAATATTTTGTCTTCGGCATTTTTTTCTTCACCTCGCTTTTTCCCCGGAATTTTCAGGGATTTAAATTACTGCAGATATTCCCGCAAAGCCGCCGCTAAATTCAAGACGCGGCATATTTTTTTTTCCCCTCTCTGAATCTCTCCCGCCGCTGTTCCCCCGTAAGCGTTTCGTCCTGCAGTATGCCGTCTATTCTGTCGCGTTCTTCGCTTGCCCATTCGGCTAACCAGCCGAGTTTAACTTTCGCTTCGTACGGGTTGTCGATATATTCGGGGTCGGGCAGATATTCAGATAGAGCCGCTAATGCAAGACGAGCGTGTCGTATTCCAAGCTTCGGGTCGCCGTAAATCTCAATCATACGCGCGACCGTTTCCGGTTTCGGGATTGTGCGGTCGTTTTCATACGCCTTTAAGCTTTCGAGCGATATATCCAAAAGCTCCGCCGCCTTTTCCTGCGTATAACCTTTAGCGTTCCTGCTCTTTTGATATATATTTATATATTGTTCATACATTGATATTTCACCTCCTTAACTGTATGATTATATTTACAGGGTTTTGACGACTGTGAATCCGTACATATCCGCTAACGCCGTGACAGCCGTTAAATTTATACTGTCGACGTGAAGTTCGCGCCGTTCGTCCGGCAAACTCCGCAGCTCTACCCACTGCCCGTTTTCCCTTACCATGCCGTAACCTGTAATCTCCGTTGTTTTTGCCGCCGATTTAACTTTAGTTTTTTTCATATCCTAATCTCCGTTCGCGATTTTAAATTCCGGTATTGCCGGTATGATTATTATGCCTTGGCTTGGGCGTTATAATTCTTCGCGTCCAAGAAGATAGTCGGTAGCTACGCCGAAATAATCTGATATGCGTTCAAGTATTTTAATACTGGGGTCTTTTTTATTAGTTTCAATAAAAACTATATAGGTATGCCCGACCCCTACTTCTCTCGCCAACCCTTCAACTGTCACGCCGCGTTTTTTTCTCAATTCCCGAATCCTTTCTCCCTTAAACAATTTGTTCACTTCCTTTCAAAAATGTTACTTTGTTGTTGACTTTTTTCAAATAATAGCGTATAATGAGAGATGTTCAGCCAATCTTATACGCTATACATGTAACAAGCGCGCTTTTGTTATGCGCTTTTGTTACTCTGTTTATATTATATATCGTCTATTGACGAATGTCAAGTGTATTTTAGTAAATTTACGAACTTTGTTAAAACTGTACAAAGTGAAGGAGATATTGTTGTGCAAAATCTACAGATTATTATTGATAAAATCCAAAAATTATGCGATAAGAAGGGAATATCAGTAAATAGAGCTCTCAAAGAAAGTGCGGTAGGCAAAGATTTAATTGCAAATATGCTTAAAGGTAGAATACCTGCGGCAAATAAAATTGCAGATTTGGCTATCTATTTTGGTGTATCAACAGATTATCTGTTAGGATTAGCTGAACAAAAAGAAAATAAATATGAAAAAGGAGAAAGTAATATGAAAAAATGGGATTATGAAATACTAAAATTTATACATAGCAGGGATTCTGTTACCAAAGAAGAGATTGCTTCAAATTTTGCCGAAAATATTTATCCTAATGAACGTTTTGAAAAATTAAAAAAAGACCAATACATTAACAATTTTTTCACCGACGAAACGATTTCTGATGGATTTGGTGGGGTTTCAAATAAGGAGACTAACAAATTTTGTTTAACTGATAAAGGCAAAATTGAGTTATCAGATTATTTACTCGGATTAAGCGATAAGGCGATTGCTGAAAATCTGCCGCTTACTTATGATGAAAAAGAATTACTGGACGATTACAGAGAGTTAAGCAGACAAGGCAAAGAATATATCCGTCAAACGATGATGATGGCTGTTGGCACATATAAAAAAGATATTGAAGTTTCAAAAATGGAAATTATAGCGAAAGCTGTTTAAAAAATATAATTTAAAAATTAACGGGTAGTATTATCATGACAAGAAATAAAGGACGGGCAGTTAATAGGCGAAGTGTAAAAAGATGCGTCGCCTGTTGTATTTGCGGAGGCGGCGCTAAAAAAATATTGCGGACGCTTGTTTTATTTATTATCGCCCTATATACCCTCGGAATAGGATTGATAATACTGCGATTATCCAAAAAGTGCGCTTACTGCGGTCATAGTTTATTTATGAACAAACACGAACGCGGCGAGGAGTTAATAAAAGACCCTCTGATTCATAAAATCCAAAGAAATTTAAATTTACAGTCTGCAACAGAAGGACTTGAAAAAATAATCTCACGCAATAAATCTTTTTATAAACGTCGTTGGTTTATTGTGAGTATGATAATTATAGTGTTAGTCGGCGCAGACAGCCTAATAAACGTCGAAGACGAAAAATCAAACATATCTGTTTCGTCCGGCGGCGGGAGCAGGTCATACGAACCTGAACCGACCGAAATAGAAGTTATCGCAATCATCGAAAATCCTACAGAACCAACAACGCCCGAACCCGTTACAATACCCTCTACAGAGCCCGCGACAGAACCGACCACAGAGAAACCTACCGCCGCTCCTACAACTGAACCACCAACGCAGCCGCCTACACAACCGCCAACGCCGACTCCCACAGAGCCGCCTACGGAAAAGCCGAAACATTTTATAGTATTCTGGGGTCATACGGGAAATAAAATGCATATAAGTCCAACTTGCCGGACTATCACTAACGAAGTATTAAGCGGTACATATGAAGAAGCTTTTGCTTTCGGGCGCGACGACGGTTGGTGTAAAGCGTGTCGACGTCCAATAGGGTGGGGTTACGACGAAAATGACGGATATGACAAATGGTTTTTTGAATACGGCAATCCGAATATTGATTAAGATGTTGATAAAATATAAAAACAGCGTATAATAGATATATATAAATCAAACTGAAAGGAGTTGAAAAACATGAATTTACACGCATATAACCAGAAAAACGGAAAAAAATATACCGCGAAGCCCGTTAAAACAGAAGCTTCCGGCGAAACAGGCGGACGTACAAGGGAAGAATTCTCACGGGGTTTCATAAAGGCGTATGACGGTGCGCTGAAACGAATAATGAGAGGCGAACGCGGGAAACCGCTAAGCGGATTACTTGACGAATTAGAAGAATATGTTGCAGCGGAGGCAAAAAATGAGCGCGGTTAAAATTTTTGAAATGGAATATGAGCCGGATTTTGAGAAAAATTTAAATCGGCTTGTAAAGAAAAAGAAGTTTTCATCTTTGCCGGGGCAAATTAGAAAATTAGAAAAAAGTTTCGAACGCGGCGAATTTGAAGGTGACAGAATGACTCACAGAGATTTTCCGACTCCCCACGACGTATATAAACTGCGGCTGCCTAATCCCGATACTAACGTAGGAAAATCGAACGGGTACCGCGTTATTTATACGGTTGTTACAGAGTTTAAACTCGTGGTATTTTTGACCATATATTACAAAAAAGAAATGGAGAATGTATCTGACGAATATGTTAAAGGTTTAATAGACGGATATTTTCCGAATTAATTTAGGACGGGATAAAAATCATGGCAAAAGCAAAAAAACTCCCCAGCGGTAACTGGAGAGCGCAGTACAGCACGGGAGAAAAGAATTCTAAAGGCAAATATATATACGGTTCGGTAACTATGCCGACTGAAAAAGAGGCGAATTTCGCCGCGCTCGAACTTGAACTGAAGCATAAAGAAGCCTTGCGAAATCCTACGGGTATAACGGTATCTGAAGCTATGGAAAAATATATTGAGAATAAAAGTAACGTGCTGTCGCCGTCTACTATCAGAGGATATTATTTAATACGAAAGAACAATCTTAAATCTCTCTCGAATATGAAATTAAACAAATTAAATAATAATATAATCCAGTCTGCAATAAACGATGAATCAATATTACATAAGGCAAAAACAGTAAAAAATATATATGGGTTTTTGTCGGCGGTATTAAAATTATATCATTCTGATTTAAGATTAAATATTACTCTGCCTCAACCGGAAAAAAAGATGATAGCATTATTAAATGAGCGGCAATTGGCAGAATTAATAAAAGCTGTAGAAGATAAATCAATAGAAATTCCTGTTTTGCTTGCGTTATGGTTAGGCTTAAGGCAGTCGGAGATATGCGGTTTGACATGGGATTGCATTGATTTTGAAAATTCAATAATAACAATCAGACAAGCAAGGGTTATGAATAAAGACAATCGGCTTGTTTTGAAAACGACAAAAACATATTCTTCTACGCGAAAAATAAAAGTTCACGATTTTATAATGGAAAAAATAAAAAAATTACCGCAAAAAGGTGATTTTTTAATAAATATAAACGGAAAAAGCATATATGATAATTTTAAAAACACTTTAAAGAAGAATAGGCTGCCCGATATTCGTTTCCACGATTTAAGACATCTAAACGCATCTGTTATGCTAATGCTAAATATACCGGATAAATATGCCATGGAACGCAGCGGCTGGGCAACGAATCACACGATGAAGAATGTATATCAGCATACATTTTCAGAAGAACGGAAAGCAGTTGATAATCGCATTGATAATTATTTTTTAAGGCTTTTATCACATAGATTATCACACGAATAATAAAATACTCTGATAAAACCAAGATGTTTAGTCTATATAGCGCGGGTTCAAGCCCGCCACCCGCACCAGTCGGAGTGTCCTTGCAGGATTTTTATTCTGCAAGGACATTTTGCTTTCTATTTATCCCGCTTTTGACTTCGGGCAGTTCTGCGGTTCTGTTTAATTTTTCTGCAAAGTTTACAAAATATCCTTGACTATATTTTTTGCGTTTGATATAATATACCTCAAATAGTTTATGAGCCTATGGGCGCAGAAAATTTATATTAACGGGGGAAATCGTAGGGGCGCGCATTGCACGTCCGCGACATACTGTATTTTTTAAATAAAACTTCGGAGATTAATTATGGAAAAGAAAATTTTAGGCGCGGTTATTTTAGTTGTTCTGGTCGTTTTCAGTTGTTTCCCCGCGTACGCGAGCGCGCAGGACGGCGGTTTTATATCAGTCAGCGCCGGATATGAACATTCCGCGGCGACAAAAAGCGACGGCAGCGTTTGGATTTGGGGAGCGAACCGCTATATCGAAAAAATCGCTGAAGAGAACGTCAGTCAGGTTTACGCAGGAGGCCAAAGTACGATAATAATAAAAGACGACGGCTCTTTATGGTGGTTATGGTGGTATGACGATTCGGGGCCTATAATGACCGACGTTATTCAGGTTTCAACGCAGGGAATTTATTCGCACACGATGGCAATCAAAAGCGACGGCGGCTTATGGGCATGGGGTACTAATTCCGGTTACGAGCTTGGCGACGGAACAAACGAAGCCAGGGATGAGAGTAATCCGGTAAAAATCATGGACGACGTGATTCAGGTTTCTATTCAAAGCGGAACTTCTGCGGCAATCAAGAGCGACGGCAGTTTGTGGGCATGGGGCTGGAATATCAGCAGGAGCGGGCCGTTGAAGATTATGGACGACGTAATTCAAGTATCTGCGGGAAACGGTTATCTCATGGCAATCAAAAACGACGGCAGTTTATGGGCGTGGGGAGCGAATTTTTACGGTCAGCTTGGCGACGGAACTACAAAATGGAAATTGGGGGAGGAAGAACCGGTTAAAATTATGGACGACGTAATTCAGGTTTCTGCGAGAAACACGCATACTGCGGCAATAAAAAGCGACGGCAGTTTATGGGTTTGGGGAGACAACGAATACGGACAAATAGGAGACGGAACAAGGACAAAATACGATTACAGTCTCGGTACGATTATTATTGCCGAAAATAATAACAGACTCAGCCCGGTAAAAATCATGGACGGCGTAATACAAGTCGCCGTGGGGGACACGCGAACGATGGCAATCACGAGCGACGGCAGTTTATGGGCTTGGGGAGACAACAGAAAAAGACTGTTGGGAGACGGTACGGCCATAACCAGACTCAGTCCGGTAAAAGTTACGGTTATCGAAAGCGAATTAGAATTAACCGAAGCGGAACCGCCTGAAATACCTGAAGCCGAAGAAATTTCAGTTTCTCCGAAAACCGGCGATAACACGACGATTTTATTTGCGGTCATATTTATGACGAACGCCGCGCCGGTAATTTTTGTTTTATATAAAAAACTAAAAATTGATAATAATATTAAAATCAACTAATATAAATTCAGGAGGATTCACAGATTATGAGCGAACAGGTATTAAGATTTCCCGGAAACTATCCGGACAGTAAATTTAAAGAGGAAAAAATAGACGGGAAAATTTACCGTATGGCGACCCCGTGCGGCGAACACATGGACATACAGAACAATCTGGGATATATATTTACGGATTATTTCAGGCGGCATAAAAAGCCGTGCCGTTCGAGGCAGGATTCAAGGATTAATATAGACGAAAAAAATTATCTCGTACCGGACATACAGATTCTCTGCCGCGAAAACAGCAACGGAGAAGTACCCGTAATCGTGATAGAAGTCCTGTCGAAATCAACGCGCAAGAGAGATTACGGAGACAAGATGAGAAAATACGAAAAGCTCGGAATTAAAGAATACTGGATTATAATATGGGAAATCGCTTCGCTCGATATATTCCTGCTTAACGAAGACAAAAAATACGAGATATATAATTCTTACGCTCTTTACACAGAGGAAGAATTAAAAAAAGATACCGAACTGAGCGACGAGGAAAAAAAATATATCGCGAGGGAATTTTCTCCGGTATCGTTTCCGGAAATGATTGTGAAATTAGAGGACGTATTCGATATCTGGAGATAATATTATAAAATTAAGACAAGAGGCCGTTACAAAAAATGATTGCTGTCAACTGTGAAAATATAAGCTATTCAGTCGGGGTAAAAGAGATACTCAACGGCGTTTCTTTCTGCGTTGAGGAAGGCGTTAAAGCCGGTATTATCGGGGTGAACGGAGCGGGGAAAACCACTCTGTTCAGATTGATTACCGGAGAGCTCGACTGCTCCGGGGGGAATATTTCAATAATGAAGAACGCGAGCGTCGGACTGCTTCGGCAATCCCCCGCGTTAAACGAAAACGACGGCGTCTATAATTCTGTCATAAGCGTGTTCAATCATCTTAAAAATCTCGAGGGGAAAATCGCTGAGCTTGAAAAACGGCTCGACGGGAGTTACGGGCTCGACGATTTGCAGAAGCTTCTCGATTTACATTCGGAGCTGATTGAGGAATATACGGATAAAGGCGGTTACGAATACGAAAGCAAGACGAAATCCGCCCTTGAATCCCTCGGGTTTCCCCCTGAAACGTGGGAGCAGAAAATATCCGTTTTGAGCGGAGGACAGAAAACGAGACTCGGGCTTATAAAATTAATTTTAGCCGAACCCGATATTTTACTGCTTGACGAGCCGACGAATCACGTCGATATTTCAAGTCTCGAACAGCTTGAAAATTATTTGAAAAATTATAAGAAAACCGTTATTATAATATCCCACGACAGGTATTTTCTGGATAATATAACGGATAAAATAATAGAAATCGAGAACGCGAAAGCGTATTCTTATAACGGCAACTACAGCGATTTCGTCAATAAGAAAGCGGAAGACAGGGAACTGCGTCAGAAACAGTACGATTTAAATCGGCGCGAAATCGAAAGGATCGAAACGATGATTGCGAGATACAGAGCCTGGGGAAGCGAAAAAATGATAAAAGTCGCAAAGACTAAGGAAAGATATCTCGACCGTATGGAGAAAATAGATAAACCCAATCGGCTTCCCGACCAGATAAATCTTGCGTTCGGCGAGAAAAAACATAAAAAATCCGATAAAGCTCTCGAATCCGGCAGCGACGTTTTAACAGTTACCGAATTATCCAAGTCTTTTCCGCCGAAAAAATTATTTGAAGATTTATCGTTTGAAGTGAAGAAACGCGATAATCTTTTTATAATCGGGCCTAACGGTACGGGGAAATCGACGCTTTTAAAAATACTGACTCATAATCAAACCCCGGACGGCGGGAGATTTGAGTTCGGATATAATACGAGAGCGGGCTATTACGACCAGGAAAACCAGGGGCTCGGCGAGAATAACACGGTTATCGACGAATTATGGGACGATTACGACGATATGAAGCGTACGGAAATAAGGAATATTCTCGCCGCGTTTCTGTTCAAAAACGACGACGTAGAGAAAAAAGTGAAAGTTTTGAGCGGCGGGGAAATGGCGAGGCTGACTATCGCCAAGCTGATTTTGAAAAAATCGAACGTTTTGATTCTCGACGAACCCACGAATCATCTCGATATAAACTCCCGCGAAGCTCTCGAGGCGGCTCTCTTAAATTTTAAGGGAACGGTAATCGCCGTATCCCACGACAGATATTTTATAAAAAAACTCGCGACGAGAATACTCGAAATAAACCCGGATTACTCAAACGGCTATATAGACTATAAAAACGGTTACGAAGAATATATAAACTATAAGAAGAATTTTTCGGTTAATTTATATAATAATAATCAGTCTGTAAATCCAAAAAATAATTCTCCGGAATCTGAAAAGGAACGCAGGGCGGCCGAACATGAACGGCAGAAGCAGATTAAAAAAAAGAGGGAGCAGACAGAAAAAGAAAAAAAATCGACCGAAGCCGAAATAAAGAAAGCCGAGAAAAGAATCGCCGAACTTGACTATATGGTCAAGGACGACGAGGTTGAGGCCGATTATATGAAACTCAACGAAATTTACGGAGAAAAAATCGTTCTCGAAGAAAAAATCGAAAAACTTTACGAAAAATATTACGCATACGAGTAGGGCGCGGCTTCCATGCCGCGCCGCAAATTTCTACAGTTTATTTTCGCCGATGAAATCTCTCGCGTCCTCAACGTCGCTATCGGTCGGGATTGTGATTTTTGCCGACGGTTCGGTTTTTGTGTTCGTCGCGAGAGCGAACGTCAAATTCGCGGGAACGCGATTTATATTTGTTTTATCCGTTTTATCTGATTTTTTTGAATTTTTATTTTTCGGCATGGCGCGAACCTCTCCTAAAATTTTAAATTTTGATTTTATTATTCGCGCCTCTATTAAAATTTATACCCGGTTTTTCACTAAACTTTCTATTAAATCCGCGGCTTCTCCTGTGTGTAAAATATCGGTCGGAAATTCATATTTTTTCAACAAACTATTATTTTTTTGTTCTTCGCCGAGCATACGCATAAGCTCCGTTACCTGCGGAACGTCGAGTCCCGCTTTTTTTATTTTCTCAAACTGCGAAAAGACCTGTTTGGGCGTACCGTCAAGATATATTTCACCTTTGTTTAAAACTATAACCCTGTCCGCGAGAACCGCTTCGTTCATGTAATGCGTAATTAATATAACCGTTATTTTTTTTTCGGAATTTAATTTCTTGATTGTATTCAGAACTTCTCTTCGTCCCGAAGGGTCGAGCATAGCCGTCGATTCGTCGAGTATTATTAATTTAGGCGACATAGCGATTACTCCGGCTATCGCTATTCTCTGCTTCTGCCCTCCGGATAATTTATGCGGAGCGTGGAGTTTATAATCCGTCATGCCGACCGTTTCGAGAGCGTTGTCCACGCGCTTTCTTATTTCCGAAGGTTCGATTCCGAGATTTTCCGGACCGAACGCGACGTCCTCTTCGACGACGGCGGCGACAATCTGATTATCCGGGTTTTGAAAGACCATTCCCGCGATACGCCTCACTTCGTTTGTGTTGTTTTCGTCCGAAGTATCTATATTATCTATATAAATTCTGCCTTTAGTCGGGGTTAAAATCATGTTCATGAGTTTTGCGAGGGTCGATTTACCCGAACCGTTATGCCCCAGAACGGCGACGAAAGAACCTTCGGATATATTTAAATTTATATTTTTCAGGACATAATCTTCGTCCGTCTCCGGTTTTGATATGTCAGGTTCCCGATAAGAGAAGAAAAGATTCTCCGCGCATACTAACGAACGCTTTGTATTTATCATGCGTATCCCTCTCAAAAATCAATAATATTATTAACTATTAGTTATTAGCTATTAACTATATAAGTTCCCGCGATTTTTCCGTCTAATATATCGTATAAAATATCGGGGTCTTTTCCGTTTGCGATAATCATGGGAGTGCGGTCTTCCGAAATCATCCGCGCCGCCTGAAGTTTAGTCACCATGCCTCCGGTTCCTCTCGCGCTGCCCGCGCCTCCCGCGTATGCCAAAACCTCGGGCGTGAGCTTTTCGACTTTGCGTATAAGCTTAGCCGTTTTATATTTCGCGGGGTTCTTATCGTAAAGTCCGTCCACGTCCGAGAGATTAACGAGCAAGTCCGCGCCGCATAGCTTGCAGACGTAAGCCGCAAGAATATCGTTCCCCGAAAATTTAAGCTCGTCGCTCGAAACGGGGTCGTTTTCGTTGACTATAACCGCGCAGTTTAATTTAATCAGAACCGAAAAAGTTTCTTCGGCGTTTCTCCGTCTGATTTCGTTGTCAATCACGTCGCGGGTGAGGAGCATCTGCGCGATTTTTATACCGAAAGACGAAAAAAACCTGTCGTATATAGCCATAAGTTCAGCCTGACCCGCGGCGGCGGCGGCTTTTTTGTCCTCGATTTTTACGAGAGGGATTTTCATTCCGAGCTTCGCGGCGCCCGCGCTTACCGCTCCGGAGCTTACGAGTATAATTTCTTTCCCCATATTTGACAGGTCCGATATTGTCCTGACTAAATTTTCTATTCTTTTAAGGTTCAGCTTGCCGGTTTGGTGAGTGAGAATCGCAGAGCCTATTTTTATAACGATTCTTTTGTATTCTTTTATATTTTCCGCATAAATTTCCATATAATTATATAAACTCCTGAAACTTCTTTATAGTTTTGATTTAATTTATACAGTATAACACACAAACAATAAAAAGTAAATAGCGGTATATATAAATTTTTTGCTTGACATATGCGAATATATGTGGTATAATAGGCGTATAACTAAAGAGAGAGTGCTGTCAACACTCTCTGCAATAGTTCGCGCGCCGCTTAAAAGGCGGCAGGCTTCGCGTCATTTAAATTTTATTTTAAACGCCGCTAGTCCTTGGGAGGTAGGCGGCGTTTGTTTTTTATCATTTGTATGATGAATTTTGCCGGTTCTATAAAATCCGGCGAAAAATATATCATCAGAAATAACAAATCCCAAACAGTCATGAACTTCACTCCTTTCCGGGTGGATTTTTGCGAAGAAAAAATTTTCTTCAACCCTCCTTTCGGGACGCGAAACCCATGCCGCCCTTAACGCTCAACGCGACTCTTTCATTATACGACAAGTTTCGGCAAAAGTCAACAAATTTGGATAAATATTATCGGCAAAGAGGCAGTAATTTTAAAAATTTGTCTCTTTTTTTGCTCTTGACAATAAATGACGTAAATGATATAATGAAATAATAATAATATAAAATTATGCGTAAGATAACTAAAACAAAGAAAGGAATTATAGCTGAATGAAAAATAAAATCATAGTCGAGCTTTGCGATAAAGAATTTTCTCTCCTGTCCGACGAATCGGAAGAATATGTAAAATCCCTGGCGAAAGAAATAAATACGATGATTCAGGAAACCGCTTATAAAAATCTGCGGATTTCAAAAGCGGACGCCGCGGTTCTCTCCTGTCTCGATTTGTGCGACCGTAACAGAAAACTTGCCGAAAATAACGACAATATGAGAAAAACTATATCTGAATATATCGACGAAATAGGCGAACTGAACAGAAAACTCGCGGCTTACGAACGTCAGAAAGCCGGCAGGGGAGCAAGGATTTCAAACATGGACGACGAAGCTTTAACGAATCAAAGCGGCGGCAGTATAAATAATGCGTAAAATTCCCGAACTGTTAGCTCCCGCCGGGTCGTTCGATTCGCTGCGCGCCGCAATAGACGGCGGCGCGGACGCGGTATATTTCGGGGGAACGTTCGCAAACGCGAGAAACTCCGCGAAAAATTTTTCCGGCGATGAGATTTCGCGCGCGGTAAATCTTCTTCACGGCAACGGCAGACTCGCTTATATAACGCTTAATATTTTACACGCGGACAGAGAATTAAACGCCGGTTTCGCTCCGGATAAAAATAATGATAGTTTATTAAAATTCGCCGAAGAATGTTATGTCTGCGGCGCGGACGCTTTTATAATCCAGGATATAGGACTGTCGCAGATTATCAGAAAATATTTCCCCGGTATAAAATTGCACGCGAGCACTCAGGCCGCGGGGCATAATTTATCGGCGTCAAAAAAGCTTGCGGAGCTTGGCTTTTCCCGTATGGTCGCGGCGAGAGAAATCGACCGCGGGAATTTAAGATATTTGCTGGATAATTCGCCGGTTGAAATAGAAATGTTCGCGCACGGCGCGCTGTGTTCGTCGCACAGCGGCAGATGCTTTATGAGCCTTGCTCTCGGAGGGGCGCGGAGCGCGAACAGGGGAACGTGCGCGCAGCCGTGCCGTTTAAAATATAACGGCGGCTACGCCTTGAGTTTAAAAGATTTATGTCTCGCGGGTCATATAGAAGAGATTATAAAATTAGCTCCCGCGGGTTTAAAAATAGAGGGGCGCATGAAAAGTTCCGAATATGTTTACAACGTCTGTAGAATTTACAGGACTTGTCTTGACGAAAACAGAAACGCGTCGAAACGGGAGATTGATTTTCTGGCGGGAATCTTTTCCCGTCAGGGATTTACGGACGGGTATTTCACGAAAAATACGGGAATAGATATGTACGGCGTAAGGACAGAGGAAAATAAACGGGAATCGCTGAAATATAAAAGCGCGTTTGAATTTGAAAAAGAAGCCGAAGCTTCAAAGCCCCAAAGCCCTCTTTTTCAAAGAGGGCAGCCGCCGCGTAAGCGGCTGACGGGTGATTATAATTTACCTAAATCAAAAAACATAAAAATGAACCCGAAATTAGTTTTGATTTTTAATTCTCCCGGAAAACTCGAAGAAGTTTACGATTATATCAGAACTGAGAAAAACGGGGAGATTTTAAAGAGAATCTATAAAATATTTACGCCGCCGGAAACTAAAATTATGCCCGAATTATCAGAAATATCAGGAATAAAGCCGCCGTATGTTATATTTGACGACGAACGGGAAAAAATAGTAGAATCAATAAAAAACAGCGGGAGTAAATGCGTTCTCATAGATAATATCGGGCATATAGATTCAGCGGAAGAATCAGGGCTTGAACTGTTCGGAAATTTCGGTTTAAACGCCGTAAATTCATATACGCTCGAAGAATATAAAAAACTGGGGTTCAAAAATATAATTTTATCCCCGGAGTTAAATTTTGCGCAAATCAGAGATTTAAATAAATCTTTGAACTGCGGCATAATCGCGTACGGCAGAACGCATATTATGATTTCTGAAAATTGTCTGATGAAAAACGCGGGTGTGAAATGCGGCGGCGATTTTTATCTGAAAGACAGAACCGGCGCTGAATTTCTAATTAAAAGAGACGGAAATTTAAGCTGCAGGAATATAATTTACAACAGTATTCCGGTATATTTGGCCGACAAAAAAGAGTTGTATAAAAATCTCGGATTGTTTTTTATAGTTTTGAATTTTACGGATGAAAATCCCGCGCAAATCAAAAAAATTATAAAAGACTATGCGCTAAATAATACGGAAAATATAAATCCCCCGAAAAAATTCACGAGAGGATATAAAAATAATTAATAGTTAAACCGGAGAAAAAGTTATGTATAATATAAATAATTTAGAAGAGTATATAGAGAATTTATGCGTTAAAGCGAAAGCGGCGGCGTATAATTTATCGCAGTCGACGCCGGTAACGCGCAATAAAGCTTTGGAGATATTATCGAATAAATTGCGTGAGCCTGATATTATCGCTGAAATTACGGAGAAAAATAATCTTGATATATTAAACGCAAAAGAAAATAATATTACCGATACTATGGTCGACAGGTTAAGGCTTGACGAAGAGAGGATTAAAAATATAGCCGGAGCGTTAGTCAAGATTATAAATCTTCCGGACCCGCTGGGTAAAGGCGACAACTGGATTCGTCCGAACGGTTTGTCAGTCAGGCGCGTGAAAGTTCCTCTCGGAGTCGTCGGCATGATTTACGAATCGAGACCTAACGTCACGGTCGACGCGGCGGCATTATGCATAAAATCAGGCAACGCCGTCGTTTTAAGAGGCGGCAAAGAAGCGATTAACTCTAATTTGATTTTAGCTGATATAATCGGGCGTTCTCTGGAAGAGGCGGGTCTTGACAAAGACGGCGTTCAAATTATCGAAGATATAACCAGGGAGAGCGCGAATATTTTAATGCGTCAGCATAAAACGGTAGACGTTTTGATTCCCAGGGGAAACGCTCCGCTTATCCAGAACGTCAAAGAAAATTCAAGAATCCCCGTGATTGAAACCGGCGTCGGAAACTGTCATATATACGTCGATTATAACGCGGATTTTGAGACCGCGGCGAATATAATTATGCGTTCGAAAGCGAGAGCTTCGGTATGCAACGCGGTCGAAACGGTTCTCGTCTGCGAAAAAATATATAAAGAGTTTCTGCCCGTGATGAAGAAAAGACTGGATGAGTTAAACGCAGAAATCAGAGGGTGCGGAAAAACCCTTGAGGTTTTAAAAGACGCGAAAGCCGCGGTTGAAGACGATTATTACAGGGAATATCTTGATTTTACAGTCGCGGTAAAAGTAGTCTCGGACGTTTGCGAAGCGATAGGGCATATAAATAAATATAACACTAATCACAGCGAGGCGATTTTAACCAACGATATAAGAAACGCGAGGGAATTTCAGGCGAAAGTGAACGCCGCCGCGGTTTACGCGAACGTCTCGACAAGATTCACGGACGGCGAAGAATTCGGGTTCGGCGCGGAAATCGGCATATCGACTTCGAAACTCCACGCGAGAGGACCGGTCGGTCTCGACGAACTCACGACGGTTAAATATTTAATCGACGGGGATAATTTAGTCAGATAATATTAAAAATAATAAATATATAAAATTCACAGGAGGTTTATTGTAAGTTATGTTAGAAAAAGGCGGTATATCGGTAGAAACGAAGCATATTTTCCCGATAATAAAAAGATGGCTGTATTCGGACAAAGAGATTTTTTTGAGGGAGCTCGTATCTAATTCGTGCGACGCAATCACAAAAATCAGGAGACTGCTCTCTCTCGGAGAAGTCAGGCATGAGGACATAGAGACAGAGGCGAATAGTAACGGCGGCAGTTTTGCGTTTAAAATCGCGGTCGAGCTTGACTCTGATAAAAAAACGCTTAAAATATCGGACAACGGTATTGGCATGAACGCCGAAGAAGTGAAGAGATATATAACCCAAATCGCTCTTTCCGGCGCGCTGGATTTTATCGAAAAGTATGAATCGGGCGAAAGCGACGATAATTCTAATAAAGATTTGAAAGACGATACGGCAAAAAACGGCATTATCGGTCATTTCGGTCTGGGATTTTATTCTGCGTTTATGGTTGCGGACAGAGTCGATATAAGGACGAAGTCTTACGCGGGAGGGAGCGGCGTTTTCTGGACCTGCAACGAAGAGGGCGGCTTTGAACTTTACGAAGGCGACTGCGAGTATTCTCCCGAAAAAACAGACATGGGAACTGAAGTTATACTGCATATAAACGACGAGAACAAAGAGTTTTTGAGCGAGTATAAAATCAAAGATATTCTTGAAAAATACTGCGCGTTTATGCCGGTCGAAATATATTTCAGGGATATTAATAAAAAATGCGCCTGCGAAAATAAAAATCAAGACAAAGACGGTGAAGATTGCGAGGACTGCGAACACGGCGGAGAATGCGCTTGTAAAAAACCCGTGAACGACACGAATCCGTTATGGACAAAAAATCCGTCGTCCTGCGAAAAAGAAGAATATCTTGAATTTTACAGAAAAGTTTTCAGGGATTTTAAAGAGCCCCTGTTTTATATACACATAAACGCGGATTATCCCCTTAATTTTAAAGGCATATTATATTTCCCCAAAATAAACACGCAGTTCGACAGTCTCGAAGGCGAGGTTAAATTATATTATAATCAGGTGTTCGTCGCGGATAATATAAAAGAAGTAATACCCGAATATTTATTGATGCTCAAAGGGGTTATAGACTGCCCCGAACTGCCGCTCAACGTTTCGAGAAGTTATCTTCAGAACAGCGGCTACGTGTCTAAAATTTCGGCTCATATAGTCAAAAAAGTCGGGGATAAACTATCTTCCCTGTTTCATACCGCAAGAGAGGAATACGAAAATTTCTGGCAGGATATCAAGACTTTTATATTATACGGCTGTCTCAGGTACCGTAAGTTTTACGATAAGTTGAAAAATATTATAATTTATAAAAACACGAAAGGCGAATATAAAACGCTTGACGAATATATAAAAAATATTGAACCGGCCGGAACAAAAGAGAGCGTAAATATATATTATACTAATAATCCGTCTGCGCAGGCGGTTTACGTCGGTATGCATCAAAGAGCTGGACGGGAAGTTTTGATTCTCGAAAATATAATAGAGACGCAGTTTATAAGTCTGGTTGAGACGAACGATAATCAGAAAGACAAGCCGCAGGTTAAATTTGTCCGGGTCGACTCTGAAGTCGAGACTGCGAAAAAAGACGGGAAAAATCAAAAAGATAAGACAGACAAAACAGAAGAAAATCAGGGGCTTATAGATTTATTTAAAGAAGCCGTCGGGGTAGACGCTAATCCCGATAAGTTTAAGAATTTTAAAATAGAAGTAAGCGAACTCGAAGATGATAAAATCCCCGCGCTTCTAACGCTGTCCGAACAGTCGAGGAGAATAGCGGACATGATGAAGCAGTACAGAATGTTCGACGCGAATATAGCCGGTATGCCCGACTTAGGCGATAACTGCGAGGAAACTCTTGTAATAAATTCCAAAAATGCGCTCATAAAAAAACTGGCCGGAACAAAAAACAAAGAAACCGCGAGATATATTTATATGCTCTCGCTGTTAAGCAAACGGGAACTGACCGCGGACGAACTGGAAGAATTTATAGACGCGGGAATAGATTTGTGCGGTAAAATATTATAAATGCCGAATATAATAAAATATAAATCCCCGTTCGGGGTTATGACAATTCAGGAGAACGACGGAAAAATATCAAGGGTTTATCTGCCTAATTCTGAACCATGCGTCAATATTACGGAAAGTTCTTCCGGACTTTTGGAAGAGGCGAAAAATCAATTCGGCGAGTATTTCAACGGCGCGCGAAAAGCTTTCGAACTGCCCCTGAGTTTTGACGGCTGCGGAGATTTTTACATAAAAGTATATTTACGGCTTTTGAAAATCCCGTACGGGGAAACTGCGTCGTATAAACAGATTGCCGAAGCAGTCGGCTGCCCGAAAGGTTACAGAGCCGTCGGGTCGGCGAATAATAAAAATCCGCTGCCGATTATTATCCCGTGTCACAGGGTAATCGGCGGCGGGGGAAAACCCGTCGGGTATGCCGGGGGGATAGATTTAAAAATAAAACTTCTCGAACTTGAAAAACTCAACGCATGTTTAATGCCAGATAATCGCATATTTCTTTAAAGATTACCGAAGACCTGATATTTTCGGTCACTCCTCCCTCCGCGATAACCGATATCGCGTAGACGGGAGAGTCTGAATTTGCGGGGTAATATCCCGAGAACCAACTGTGAACTATCTGGACTCTTTGAGTCTCTGTCTCTGCTTCTGTCTCTTTCGCTATCTCTGTAAACTGTCCGGATTCCGCGCTCGACGTTTTCCCCCCCGCTATGCCGTATTCGGGAGAAGCCGAAATCCCCGTGCCGTACTCGACGCAGGCTTGCGTCATTTCGAGCAGATATTTGACCGTGTTATCGCTTATAACTTTTCTTGAATTTGTATTTCTTACGTCCGATATTTCGTCGCCGAACACAAGGGCTTTAATCAAAGACAATTCGGGCATTACGCCGTCGTTTGCGATAGCGCAGAAAATCCTGACCGCCTCCAGAGGCGTTATAAGCAGTTCGCCCTGACCGATTGCGGTATTTGCGATAAACGCCGGGGGCGGACTCTTTACGTCGGGGATATTGCCGCTTTTTATATTTAACCCGTCCAGCAGATTATTTTCGCCTATGCCGAAATTTTTTGCGGTCTCATATATTTTTTCGTAGCCGATTTCAAGCGCGAGGTCCATAAAATAAGTGTTGCAGCTTTCCGCGTACGCCTCGCTCATGCCCAGTAACCCGTGACCCCATCTTCTGTGGCACCTGAAAATCTGCCCGCCCGCGTTTATTTCACCCTCGCAGTTATATTCCCTTTCGTAATAGTTACAATTATTATAATTATAATTATCGTCTTCGCAGATTTCAAGCGCTGCGGCCGCGACTATTGTCTTAAAAACCGAACCGGGAGTGAAAGAGCCGAACGCCCTGTTAATAAACTCGCCGTTCCCGCTCGTTATATAATCCGCGATATTATCGAGAGAATAAACCGGACGGCTTACGCCCGCGAGTATTTCGCCGGTTTTTGCGGACGCTATTATCACCGCGCCTTTATTAAGATATCTGTCCGCGATTTCTTCGGCTTTTTTCTGCAGATTCAAGTCGATTGTCAGAACCATGCCGGTTTCCCGGTCATATCCGTAATCGGATATCCTTACGGGCGAGTTTACGAAACTCTGCCTTAAAGCGTCAGAATTATATTCGGCCGTTATTTTCGCGGAGGTTGTATTTTTCAGAAAATCGTTATATTTCTCTTCGATTCCTCCTATGCCCGCGCCGTCTCTGCCGACGTATCCGAGAAGATGAAGGGCGGGAGGGTTTGCGCTTTCGTTTCTTTTATACGCCTGAAAAGACGTCATATAAGCGTTGTTTATATCTTCGCGTATGCGTATTACAAACGGTCTCCCCGAAATTAAACTCCCCCGTATATCTTCGAAAGTGACATTTAAATTTTCGCGTACGCCGAATATTCTCTCAGCCGCGCCGTCAAAAGTTTCCGTAAATATTTTCGATGGGTCGACGACGCAGTTATATCCGTCGGCAAACCCCGATATTATAACGCCGTTTCTGTCAAAAATAAAACCCCTGCGTTCGGTCACGTCGATTCTGCGGGTATACTGCCCGGTAAGGGCGGGCATGATTTTCGAATAATCGCTCACGGATATATTATACAGTTTAAACAGTAAAACCCCCGCGGCAAGCATAATAAAAATATACGCCGCGGCAACTCTTCTTTGATTCAGCGCGAACATATTTATGCAAACGCCTCCCGAATTATCTATAATTATATATTATAATTATGGGTTTATTTTCCTTGATTTATTCGGCGGCGCGGCAAAAAAAATAACGCCTGGGATTTTTCCCGGCGTTATCTTAAACAATTCGTCATAATAAAAATTCAAAGGATTTTATAGCAAAATATAACTTGACAGACGGGAATAGATGTGGTATAATGGCAGCAAGGGAAACTGCGCGCGCTAACGCGCAATCTCCCCCGAACCGCAAAGCGGCTTGGCATTAGATTTTGATTAATAAATTAACCGCCATCCAATACTAATCACTGGGGCGGTTAATTTACGTCTACAGAAAATATTATCATCAGTAATAATACAATAATGATTATTATAATCCGTTTCAGTATATTATTTTTCATTGACTTCACCCCCTTTCGGAGGAAAGCCAAGCCGCCTCACAGCTTCTGCCGTCTTTATTCTACACGAAATATTAAATTTTGTCAACAAAAATAATAAATATATTTTTTATTTAAATAAAATCAGGAGGAAGCTTTATGCCAAAAGTGAAAATATTCGGCGAATCAATCCCCAATATGCCGTGGGAGGATAAACCCGCGGACTGTACGGAGGTTACGTGGCGTCACAGTAAAAACCCCATAATTAAACGCAATCCGACGCAGAAATGCTCGAGAGTGTTCAACAGCGCCCTGGTTCCCTACGGCGACGAGTTTATCGGCGTGTTCAGGGCGGACCACCGCGACGGTATACCCCAAATCCACGTCGGATACAGTAAAAACGGTCTCGACTGGGATATAGAAAACGAAGAAGTCAGATGGGTTGACGAAAATGGCAAACCCTATCAGCCCGAATACGCTTACGACCCCAGAGTAGTAAAAATGCAGGGTGAAGAAGACTATTATATCATGTGGTGTACGGGTTTCGGCGGTCCCACAATCGGCATGGGAAAAACAAAAGACTTTAAAACTTTTACCCGTCTTGAAAACGCCTTCATACCCTTTAACAGAAACGGCGTTCTGTTCCCCAGGAAAATAAACGGCAATTACGTTTTATTAAGCCGTCCGAGCGATACGGGTCATACCCCGTTCGGGGATATATTTTTAAGCGAAAGCCCGGACATGGTTTACTGGGGAAAACACCGCAGGGTAATGTCGAAAGGCGGCGGCTGGTGGCAGGGAACGAAAATCGGCGCGGGGCCTATACCAATAGAAACTTCAGAAGGCTGGCTTATGATATATCACGGCGTATGCAACACCTGCAACGGTTTCGTTTACAGCACCGGAGCGGCGCTTCTCGATTTAGACAAGCCTTCGAAAGTTTTATACAGATGCAAGGATTTTATATTAACCCCCGAAGAACCTTACGAAACGACGGGATTCGTCGATAACGTCGTATTCCCGTGCGCGGCCCTGTGCGACGCGGACACGGGCAGAATCGCGATGTACTGCGGGGCGGCAGATACATATGTTTCCGTAGCGTACGCCCAAATGGACGAGCTCGTCGATTATATCAAGAGCAATTCGGAGCTGCTTCACGGCGACGGATTCGAGTTCAGATAATTAAAATTACAGGGGCGGATTTATCTCCGCCCCTGATTTTTTTATTTTTATAATTATAGTTCTATCGCCGCTTTTTTCGTCAGGATTCTACGCAGTCTTGCCATGTCGAATTTTTTTCTCCTGTCATAATATACTATTCCGTTCTGTTCCTGCTCGACGTCGGTCAGCTGAGTATAGCATAACGCGAATATTGCCGGGTTATCTAAAAGCGCGCTTACTAACCCCTCGAATCTCTCATAGAATTTTTCTATATCTTCGGGAGCTTTACCGTATCCCCAGCTCTGCGTATGATTCTCTGATTCGGCGCTTTCCTCGTGCCACCATGTTCCGCCGAACTCGCTCACGAAATACGGCAGAGACATAATTTTTTCTCTTTCCCATCTGTTATCGTTCTGGAATATTTCGCTTGTGTTCGTACTGTCAAGCAGAGCGTCATATCTCCGCTTAAAGCTTTCGGGGTTCTGGTCGTAATCGTGCGCGTCGAATATATCGGTTTCTACGTGAACATATCCTGAAGCGTCTATAACCGGACGGCTCGGGTCGGTTAATTTAGTTAATCTGTAAATATACGCCAGGTCGTCTCTTCTCTGCCCCCAGTGAGTTTCGTTGTGCGGACACCAGCCGACAATCGACGGGTGATTAAAATCCCTGTTTACGGCTTCAAGCCATTCGCACGTAAAATTCATATAGCTTTCGCCGGAATAATCCATACCCCAGTTGCCGTGTTCCCCCCATGTTATGTAACCCAGAGTATCGGCGTAATAGTGAAACAGCGGCTCAAAGATTTTCTGGTGCAGTCTCGCGCCGTTAAAGCCCGCCTCGAGCGATATCAATATATCGTTTTTTAAGTCTTCGGCGGTCGGCGCGGTCCATGTTCCGTCGGGATAAAAACCCTGGTCAAGCACTAATCTCTGGAAAACGCTTTTATTATTTATTAAAACTTTATTCCCGTCGATTTTTATATCCCTCATGCCGAAATAGCTGTTGATTTTATCCCCGCCGTAAATCAATTCTAAACTATATAACTCGCCTTTGCCTATATCCCACAAACGCAAATCTTCTTTTGGGATATCAAGCGATATATTTGCGGAAATCCCCGGGGCTTTTATTGTTTTCTCCGCGATTATTTTGTTTTCATATAATATTTTAACGCTCAAATCAGTATTATCAACCGCTTTCGCGAAACTCGCGTTTATACTAACGCTTGAATTATATATATCGGTATAAATTTTAAAATCTTTTATATAGCTCTCAAACGGGATATATTCGAGCCAGACGGTCTGCCAGATTCCCGTCGTTCTCGTGTAATGGCAGGTTTGGGAGAAATACCCGACGCTTTGTTTTCCTCCCGGCTGTTTGCCTCCCCTGACGTCGTCGGAAACTTTTACCGTTATCTTATTTTCTCCCGGTATAATATATTCGCTTATGTTAAAGCAAAAGCTTGACATGCCTCCCCTGTGAAAACCGGCGTATCTGCCGTTGACCCAGACTTTAGCGTGATAATCGACCGCGCCGAAATGCAATAAAACAATATTATTATTATTTTGCGTTTCTTCCGCGTAAAAGCTTTTTTTATACCAGACGCAGTTACAAAAATCTTTTATATTAATACCCGACAATTCGCTTTCATAAGTAAACGGAACGTTGATTTCAAGACTGTCCCGGTTAAATATTTCGTCGTCGTTTACAAAATCCCTGTCCTCTCCGGAATTGCCGTAATCAAACTTAAACCGCCATTTACCGTTAAGATTCCGCCAGTTTTTTCTCTCGAACTGAGGATTCGGAAACTCGGGTCTCGGGATATCTTTATTTTTATCATGCATAGATTTTCTTCTCCTTATATTTAAAATTTATTTATATCACTTCCAAATAATCCCTGTCGGGTAACTCCGGGAAATCCGCCGCGGGCAAAGTCTGATACCAGAACGCGACGCTCGATATATCGTCCTGCAAAGGCAAATATCTCCCCTCGCTTCTCCAACCCAGAGCCTGTATAGTAACCCTTAAATCCTCGTCGAATCTAATCGGGTCGGTTATGTGCCATCTGTACATGCCGAATCTTTTCTGCACCCTGTATAACTCGTCTGATTTTAAGATTTGATGAAAGCCTGCATAAGGCGAATTAAAATCATCGTATTTTCTTTCATAGGGATTTTCAAAGTCATAAGAACCGCAGAAATAATCCTCTGTTCCCGTACCGCATATCGTCGGGAACTCTTCGTCTCCGTCGATATAAAATTTGATTTCGCCTTCACCCCACCAGCCGTTATTGTTCACCTGCCACGCCATGTAGCACCCGACGAACTGTCCTTTGCCTTTTACGCCGTCGAGAATTTTATAGACCTGTTTATACGGCAACGGATTAGAGCGTCTGAACTGCGCGTGAAAATACGCGATTTCCCCGTCTATTTCACTCTCCGTATAATCTATTTGATAAAATAAAGTCATATCTTTAGTATCTCTGTTTTCAAGAGTGATTTTAAATCCCGTTTTAAACGGCATATTCCAGTAGCAGTTAAACGCCCTACCGGGATTGACGCACACGGCAAGAGAATTTACCCGCGTATATTCTCCCCAGCCCGCGCAGAAAAAATCGCCGAGAGGACATTCAACGCTTGGTTTACTGCTTCCGTCCCAGTAGATTCTGATTATAAAATCGCGCCAGTTTCTGCCCGAAGTAGTACACCATATATGATTAACCGCGCCGCTCGCCTTTATATCAGCCATAGTAAAAACCTCGCCGGGTTTAATATTTACGCAGGGGCTTATTTTCCAGCCCACTCCCAAATCTCTCGCGCAGTTTTTGCCCGTTCCCTCAGTCGCCATGCCGCCTTTGCCCTTCTCTGCCGTGAAATTTTCAGCCGAGACAGAGCGTGTCTTCGCATTCGACAATTTATATAAATTGCCGAGATTATTATTTAATCCGTTAAACATAATTTTTTTACCTCCGTTAAAACTTAAACAAAAAACTTCTGGTTAATCCGCCCTGTTTATATATTCCGATATGCCCTTCTCTAATCTGCTGCCTATAAATCTCTTTTTATAACTACTGTTGGCAAGATAATATAAGCGCATTAAATCAACATAATAATCACTCTGATAATCAATTTCCAACCTTAAATTATTCATCGATTTACCAGAACCATCTTCCTTTGATTTTTCAAATATATCAAACCATATTTCGTCGTTGTTACTTTTATTTATAAATATCTTACCTATCTCATCTATATTAACGGAATACGTTGGTGTTCCCAATGAATAATTTATTTTTTTATTCCATTTCAATTTGCCTGCTTTTGTATCTTCAATTAGTTTCTCGATTAATCTGCTCACTATTTTTTCATTCATAATTATATCTCCCCAAACCCTACACAAAAAACTTCTGGTTAATTTTGGCGAGAGAGGCGAAATCTTTTTTCAGCGATTTATATAAATTCATATAAATCTTATACATCTCCTCATATAAATTTTTATTCTTGTCAGAGCAGATTTGAGAATCCCTGCGTTTTATTATATTACTGCACGCAGATACGACGTCTTTGTATACTCCCGAGCCTACCCCCGCGAGTATCGCGACTCCCAGAGCTCCGCTCTCGCTTGAATTATTCACGGCGATTTCAGTCTGCATTATATCCGCCATCATCTGCCGCCATAACGGACTGTTCGCTCCTCCTCCCGCGGCGTATATATAATTCGGCGACGTTCCCATTTCCCGTATGATTCCCAGACAGTCGTTCATAGAAAATACCACGCCTTCCATAACCGCTCTTAATAAATCTTTCTTCTCGTGCATTCCCGAAAGTCCGAAAAATACCCCTCTGCAGTCAGCGTCAAGATGCGGCGTTCTCTCTCCCATTAGATACGGCAGATAAATTAAACCGTTTGAACCCGCGGGAACGCTTCCCGCAATTTTATCTATTAATATATTCGGGTCTGTGTTAAGCTGTTCCGCCGTGAATTTTTCAGAGGTCATAAAATTATCCCTGAACCATTTATAAGACAATCCCGCGCTCTGCGTCACTCCCATTACGTGCCACGCTCCCGGGACTGCGTGACAGAAAGTATGCGCCCTGCCGAGTTTATCTATAGCGGGTTTGTCAAGATGCGCGAAAACGACTCCGGACGTTCCGATTGTCGCCGATATTACCCCTTCTTTTACTATGCCGTTGCCGATTGCCGAAGCCGCCTGGTCTCCCGCTCCGCCTACTACCGGTATACCCTCGCAGAGTCCGCACGCTTCCGCCGCTTCTTTCGTAACCGTTCCCGTGACTTCGACAGATTCGTATAATCTACCCAGTAAATCCTGATTTATATCGAGTTTTTCAAGAACATAATTACTCCATTGCCTTTTCGGAACGTCGAGCAGCTGCATACCCGAAGCGTCCGAAACTTCAGTCGCGAACTCTCCCGTAAGCTTAAATCTTATATAATCTTTGGGGAGTAATATTTTACGGCATTTGTCATAAATTTCAGGCTGGTTATTTTTTACCCACATGATTTTAGACGCGGTGAAACCGGTTAAAGCGGGATTCGCCGTGATTTCTATTAATTTATCAGCTCCCACAAGAGAAGTGATTTGCTCGCATTCGAGAGCCGTTCTCTGGTCGCACCAGATAATAGATTTTCTGACCGGCTTATTGTCTTTGCCCAGCATAACGAGTCCGTGCATCTGACCCGACAAGCCGATGCCTTTAATATCTTTCGGGTTAATTCCGGCTTTTGCGACGACTTCTCTTATCGTCGTCGCCGCCGCGTTCCACCAGTCGCCTGGGTCCTGTTCGGCCCAGCCGTTTTTCGGCTGTTCCATGGGGTAGAAATCCGCGGCAGAAGTTATAACCTCTCCCGCAACGTTAAACAAAACGGTCTTCGTACTTGACGTGCCGATATCGATTCCGAGTAAATAGCTCATTGATTTTACCTCCGCGTTTTATATTATTATTTTATTTTACTTTAAAATTGCCGTTCTCATGTAAAACTTTTCTTACAACTTTTTCGTATTCGGCCATTACGCAATATTCTCCCAGTGAACCGTTTTGAAACACAGTTTTATATTGTCTGTTATCGCGCCGTTTAACTCAAGCGTTTCATAAGCGGCGATTTTGACCTTTAAAATAAGCGCGTCAAACGAATTACTCTCCATAGCAAGAGGGATATCGTCGCACACGGCGCACCATACGCCCGCCGTTTCGTCCCAGTTTACGTTAATATTATAATTCATAAAGATATCTTCCCGTAATTTTATATTATTATTTTATTTTCATAATATAATTATAGCGCGCAAAACAAAAAAAGTAAAGACAATAATACGCATATTTTGACGTAAAACGTAAAATATATTAAATAAGAAAAAATTTAGCGTAAACAAATTTATTTTTTTGGCATAATTTTTTATCCCTTTGAATATAAATCTATATGATTGCCAAAAAACAATCCTGCGGCAAAATTTATTATCAAGGAGATTTTTCTATGATTTATGCAAAAAGAAACGTTAGATTTCCGTTGTGTTTTATTTTAATTATTTGCTTTATTTATTATTTATGCTTTAATATTTCATTTGAAGCAAACGCAAAAAACGCCGTTAAAACTATGAAGACAATAACGGAATCGGGATACGCGGTATTCACCGAAAAAAACGTTAAAACGGAAGATATGAGAAAGAAATCTGATTTGGACGAGAAAAAACTTATTGAATACATGAAAAAATATCCCGGGCTTTCCGGAATCGAAAAAAATTTAATCGAACTGCAGAACAGATACAACGTAAACGCTCTGCTGCTGCTTGCGATCGTCAGGCTGGAAAGCGGGAACGGCAGGAGCGACATAGCCGAGAAGAGAAACAATTTCGGCGGGATAGTCGGCTGGGAGAAATCAGTCAGGGTGTTTGTGACGTTCGATTCGAGAGAGGATTGTTTAAATTACATGGCGGATTTATTATCCGAGCAGTATTTAACCTCGAGCGGGAGATTTTTCAACGGATATTCGCTGACGGCAATTTCAAAGAAATACAGCGCGTCGCCGGAAAACTGGCTGAACTTAGTATCTAATTTAATCCTGGAAATCCAGTCGGGAATTAACGAGACGTAAAAAAATAACGGATTTATTCTTTGCCCTCTTTTAAAGAAGAGGGCTTTTTTTCTATGACTATTTTACATAGATTTTACATAAACCTTACGTTTTGCTGCTATTTAAGATTAGTTTGGAACGCTAAAATATATAAGCGTAATCAAAAATAATTTTAAAAATTAAAGGAGAATGAAATTTTATGAAAAAGTTACTGGCAGTTATGTTACTTATGTGCGTATGCGCGGCCGCTCTCGTTTCCTGCGGAGGTTCGGGATTCGATTCGTCGAAAAACGTTACGATTATCGCCCGCGAGGACGGAAGCGGAACAAAATCGGCTTTTATGGAACTAATCGGACTCAGAGGTAAGGCGGACCCCGCAAACGCGGTGATTCAGAACGGTACGGCCGCGGTTCTTGCGGAAGTAAAAGGCAATCCCGCCGCAATCGCCTATGAAAGTCTCGGCTATGTAACGGACGACGTGAAAGCGCTTAAAATCGACGGCATAGAAGCTACGGTCGCAAATATTCAGAGCGGCGCGTATAAAATCGCCCGCCCTCTCGCAATCGTTTATCCCGGTTCGGTACTTGACGACGAAGTGAACGCCGCGTTCTTCGCGTTCCTGCAGTCGAGCGACGCGCAGAAGATAATCGGCGACGGTTACGTTTCTATCTTAAACGACGCCCCCGCGTACACAATCGACGGTTCGCTTTCGGGAACGATTGACATAAGCGGTTCGACTTCAGTTCAGCCGTTGATGATTGACCTTGCCGAGGCGTTCAGGGCTCTACAGCCCAATATAACCGTAAACGTTTCCGGCGGCGGCAGCGGCACGGGTTATAACAACGCGAGAGACGGAGTTTCGGCTTTCGGAATGATAAGCGAAGTGTTTGTTCTCGACAAAGCTCCCAACTGCACTTATTTCAACGTCGCTATGGACGGTATCGCAATGATAGTCCACAAGGACAATCCGCTTGATAGTATCACGATGGAACAGCTTGCGAGCATATACGACGAAGAATCGACTACTACTCCCATATGGAGCGATTATATAAAATGATGAACAAAGCGTATCGTTTTATAAAGGCGAGGGATTTGGTTATGCGCGGAGTGTTTATATTCTGCGCCGTGTTCTCAATCGTCGCCCTGGGATGTATCTGCGCGTTTCTGTTCGCGAACGGACTGCCGTTTATAGGCAGGGTCGGGCTCGGCAATTTCTTCGGCTCCGAATGGCATTTGGACAGCGAGGCTTACGGCATATTGTCTATGATTGCGGCTTCGCTTTACGTTACGGCGCTGTCGACCGTCATAGGCATAACAATCGGATTGTTCACGGCCGTCAGTCTGTTTAAATTCTGTCCGGAAAACGCGGTCGCGCCGATTAGGCAGATGATAAATTTACTCGCGGGGATTCCGTCGGTAATATACGGCTTGTTCGGTTTGATAATTATAGTTCCGTTTCTGCGGGACTATATTTCGCCGAACGGGTTCGGATACGGAATACTTGCCGCAAGTCTCGTTTTATCGGTTATGGTTCTGCCGACCATCGTCAGCGTAAGTTTCGACGCGCTTAACGCCGTGCCCAAAAGTTATTACGAGGGAGCTCTCGCTCTCGGAGCGACGAGCGAACAGAGCGTTTTTAAAGTTATGCTGCCCGCCGCGAAGAGCGGCATACTCGCGGCCGTCGTTCTGGCGATCGGGCGGGCAATCGGCGAGACGATGGCCGTCATAATGGTTCTCGGCAACTCGCCGGTTATGCCCAAAGGCTTATTTCAGTCGGTAAGGACAATGACGTCTAACATCGCGCTCGGAGCGACGGAATTATCCGGAGACGCGGCGACCGCGCTCGTTTCTACGGGAGTCGTACTGTTCGCGTTTACTTTACTGTTGAATATCAGCTTTTCGTTATTGAAAGAACAAGGGGGAGGTAAGCGTGAGAAAAAACGCCCATAAAAGACAGATTCTTAAATTCGCTTTTTTTAAA
The DNA here is from genome assembly GCA_009777355.1 of Oscillospiraceae bacterium. GTDB lineage: Bacteria > Bacillota > Clostridia > Oscillospirales > WRJC01 > WRJC01. The sequence continues at coordinate 29,031 of WRMA01000001.1, forward strand.
TACATATCGCGGGGAGCTCTTTTAATCAGTCTCGCCGCCCTTTCGTCGGTCGTTATATTTATTCTTCTCCGGGGAATCCCGTATATTAATATGCATTTGATATTCGGCGATTTTACTTCGAAAAATCCGTCAATCAAACCCGCTCTCATAGGAACGTTTTACTTGATTTTGATTTCCGTCGGAATCGCCGCGCCGGTCGGCATAGGCAGCGCGATTTTTTTAACGGAGTACACGAACTCGAAAAGCCGGCTTATTCGCATTGTCCGGGTCGCGACTGAGACCCTGGCGGGGATTCCGTCGATTGTTTACGGCTTGTTCGGCTATCTTATTTTTGTCGTCGCCCTTGGTCTGGGATATTCGCTGATTGGCGGCGGCGTTACTCTCTCGATTATGATTTTACCCGTAATCGTCCGTTCGACCGAAGAAAATCTGCTTGCGGTGCCGGCGTCGCTGCGCGAGGGGAGCTTCGCGCTCGGCAGTTCGAAAGTACGGACGATTTTTTCGGTTATTCTGCCGTGCGCCGCCAGCGGAATCGTCACGTCCTTGATTTTAGCCGTCGGGCGGGTAATATCAGAATCCGCGGTGTTAATTCTAACTATCGGAATGGTGGTTGACAGGGCGCCGGATAATTTAATCTCGCCGGGAACGAGCCTCGCTCTCGACGTTTATTATTTCGGCTCTCACGGATATCCCGAACAGGCGGCGGCGACCGCCGTCGTTCTTCTTGTTTTAGTCATGGCAATCAATATTACGGCGACTGTCCTGGGTAAAATTTTCGGAAAGGGGGAACTTGCGAATGGATAATAAATTTAATATAACGGTTAAGAACTGCGATTTATATTACGGCGATTTTCAGGCGCTGAAAAATATAAATATAGATATAGACGAACGCGAGGTGACCGCGTTTATCGGACCTTCGGGCTGCGGTAAATCGACTTTTATCAAAACTTTCAACAGAATGAACGATTTAATAGAGGACTGCAGAATTACGGGCGAAATAAAAATCGGGGGAGAGAATATTTACGCAAAGGGTACGGACGTGACTTTGCTGCGCAAAAATATCGGCATGGTGTTCCAGAAACCCAACCCGTTTCCCATGAGTATATATGACAACGTCGCGTTCGCGCCCCGGACTTTCGGAATAAAAAAGAAAACCGAACTTGACGCAATCGTCGAGCGTTCGCTTAAACAGGCTGGATTATGGGGAGAAGTAAAAGACAGACTGCGTAAAAACGCGATGGGCCTATCCGGAGGTCAGCAGCAGAGACTCTGCATAGCGAGGGCTCTCGCGGCCGAACCGAAAATATTGTTGATGGACGAGCCCACAAGCGCGCTCGACCCGATTTCAACGGGTAAAATCGAGGAGTTAATCAACGAACTGAAAGTCGATTACACAATCGTGATCGTAACGCACAATATGCAGCAGGCGACGAGAATATCGGATAAAACGGCGTTTTTTCTCCTGGGCGAGATTATAGAGTACGCAAAAACGGGGGAATTGTTCTCGAATCCGAAAGATAAACGCGCGGAAAATTATATAACCGGACGTTTCGGATAACTTACTTTTCTTTTTGCAAAAAGAAAAGTAAGCAAAAGAAAAATGATAACGCTGTAAAGATTTATGTTTTATTCGTTTTTTTGTTTTACTTTTTTTTCGTAAAAAAAGTAAAGAAATATTCATAAAATAGGAGTATAATTATTATGTCGATAAGGGCGAAATACGAAAAAGAGCTGCAAGGCATTTTCGACAGTCTTGTTCTGATGTGCAGACATATAGAAGCCGCGATAGAAAAATGCGTCAAGGCTCTTACGGACTGCGACTTCGAACTTGCGCGGGACGTCTTCGAGGAAGAAAAGCAAATCGACGAAATGGAGCGGAGCATCGAACAGGCGTGCTTTAAGATTCTGCTGATGGAAACCCCCGTCGCAAGGGATTTCCGGGAAGTTTCGGCCGCCTTGAAGATGATAACGGACCTCGAGAGAATCGGCGACCAGGCGAGGGATATAGCCGAAATAGCGATTCAGTTCAAAGACGAGGGATATATAAAAAAGCTGACCGACATTACAAAAATGGCCGTAATAGTGATTCAAATGGTAAAGGACGGGGTACAGGCGTATATTAACAGGGATTTGGAGCTTGCGCGCTCGCTCGACGCGACCGACGATAAAGTAGACGGACTGTTCAATAAAGTCATGGCGGACTGTATAGAGCTGGTAAAAAAAGACCCCGACAATGCGGAACAGGCCGTGATGCTCCTGATGATAAACAAATATTTAGAACGCATAGGCGACCATGCGGTTAATATAGGCGAATGGGTCGAGTTTGCCTTAACCGGGTCTCACCCGAAAAAAATAAAATAGAAGAGAGAGTTTATGAAACAAATTATTTACGCGGTCGAGGACGACGCCGCTTTACAGGAATTATACGGATATTTGCTGGAGGACGATTTTGACTGCCGCTCGTTTTATGACGGCGGAACGCTTTTCGCCGAATTGTCAAAAGCTATTCCCGACCTTATTTTACTCGATATAATGCTGCCCGGAGACGACGGATTCGCGATATTATCGAGATTGAAAGCGGACAAGAAAACTTCGCATATTCCCGTTATTATGATTTCGGCGAAAGGCGAGGAAATATCAAAAGTCAAAGGCTTGAACATGGGAGCGGACGATTATATAGCGAAACCGTTCGGAGTTCTCGAATTTACGGCGAGAATCAAAGCGAATCTGCGTAAGAATAATAAACGGGCGGCCGAAAATATTATCTATAAAGATATAATTATCGATTTTTCCAAACATCAGATTACGGTAAATAATAATCAGATTCAGACGACGCTCAAAGAATATAATCTGCTGCGCTTACTATGCGGAAACGCGGGAAAAGTGCAGGTTCGGGAGGTTATATTCGATAAAGTCTGGGGAGATAATTTTATAGGGGAAACCCGGACGCTCGATATTCACATAAAAGAACTGCGTAAAAAGCTGTCGGAAGCAGAAAGTCAGGTTACGATTCAAACGATACGAGGGGTGGGATATATGCTGATATGAAGAAACGATTATTTTTTTACCCGATACTGATTTTATTGCTCGGACTGAGCGTCTTTTTTACCGCGTCCGTTTATATAACGCGGGAAAATAATTTTAATATTGCCGAAAAGTCGGTTATTGAAATAACGCATATACTTGCGGGATTATATAACCGGGATACGGAACCCGAATTATTCGTTCAGTCGGGAGATAACGCGAGAATCACGGTTATATCTCCGGACGGCGGGGTCTTAGCGGACAGCCGCCCGCTTGATTTAAACACGGCGGACAATCATCTCGACCGTCCTGAAATTCAGGCGGCGGCGAATGGTTTACCTGCCGCATACGTCCGTTATTCCGAAACGCTCGGTATCGATTTAATCTATTACGCCTTAAAGGCTGAAACCGGCGGCGGCTATGTTTTTATCCGCGCCGCAGTTCCCGCGGAGGAAATAAACGCATATTTATATAAATCTCTGCCTTTATTAATCTCCGTATTGATTGCCGTCGCTTTGTTATGCTTCGTTTTTATCCGCGGCATGGTAAACCGTATTACGAGACCGTTTACGGCCGTCGAGAGCAAATTACGGTTATTATCAAGCGGCGGATACGTTTCCGAACCCGCCGCCGGCAGTTATGAAGAAATAAATAAAATAGTAAGGGAAATCGACGAAATAGCCCTTGTTTTACAAGACAGCTTCGATTCGCTGGGGAACGAAAAAACCAAACTCGACTATATTCTAAATAACATCGGGGACGGTATCTTTGCCGTCGACCAAAATAAAAACGTTACTTTGATAAATAACTCCGCGCTTAATATTTTCGGCGTGACGCCGGATATATCCGATAAAAACTTAAATTATCTAACCTCGGATAAAATTCTTATCGGAGCGGTTGAGGACTGCGTTAAAACTTCAAACAACGCGCTTTTCGAGATTTTGATAAACGGAAAAATATATCTTGTCACGGTAAAAAGACCTCCCGATACGAAACTGATTACGGCGGTTTTATCAGACGTTACGGAGAACCGGGAGAATGCCAAACGGCGCGAGGAATTTTTCGCGAACGCTTCGCATGAGCTTAAAACTCCCCTGACCGCGATTAAAGGTTTTAACGAATTGACCGCGATTAACAATAAAGACGATAACATAAAAAAATATATCGACAGTATTACCCGCGAAACGGACCGTATGCTTTCGCTTATCGGCGATATGTTAAAATTGTCCGAACTTGAGAATGCGCGTAGCATAAACCCCGCGCCGGTATCGCTTGCGGATATAGTGAAAGAAGTCGCCGATACGATGTCGGTTGCCGTCAACGAAAAAGGAATATCCCTGACTTTTACGGGAGACGGCGCGATTACGGCCGAGCAGGGACATATTTACGAACTTGTAAAAAATCTTGTCGAAAACGCGGCGCGTTACAACAATCAGGGCGGTAAGGTTTCGATTATTATCGAAAACTGTAATAAAACTGTGAAACTTACGGTTTCCGACGACGGCATAGGTATCTCTCCCGCAGAACAGACGAGAATATTCGAACGCTTTTACCGCGTCGAAAAAAGCCGCTCGCAGCGCGGCGGCGGCACGGGTTTGGGACTTTCGATAGTTAAGCATATATGCTCGCTGTACGACTGGAAATTATCATTGAAAAGCAAACTCGGAGTCGGGACCGATATAACGGTGGATTTTAACCGCCGTATCCAATAGTTTTTATATAATTCAACTAATCCTCCGTTGACTTTTATTAATAAACTATGATATAATTAGAAAAATTTATTATTTTTATAAACGGAGGATTTATATATTTATGCTGAAAATGATTATATCGCATGATACCCCGGGTTCTAAAATCGACAAAAATATCTACGGGCATTTCAGCGAGCATCTCGGACGGTGCATTTACGGCGGCCTGTTTGTCGGCGAAGATTCGGATATTCCCAACGTCAACGGAATGAGAACCGACGTCGTAAACGCTCTCAAAGAAATAAAAATACCGGTATTGAGATGGCCGGGCGGCTGCTTCGCGGACGAATATCACTGGATGGACGGAATCGGCGAGAAAGAAAAACGCAAAAAAATGATTAATACCCATTGGGGAGGAGTGGTCGAGGACAACAGTTTCGGGACCCATGAGTTTTTCGAGCTGTGCAGACAGCTTGAATGTGAGCCGTATATCTGCGGAAACGTCGGCAGCGGAACGGTAAGGGAGATGCAGGAATGGGTCGAGTATATAACTTTCGACGGACTGTCTCCCATGTCGCAGACGAGACGGGATAACGGTCAGGAAAATCCGTGGAAAATCAAATACTGGGGAGTAGGCAACGAGAACTGGGGCTGCGGCGGAAACATGACGGCCGAATATTACGCAAACGAATACAAGAGATACGCGACTTATGTCAGAAATTTCGCGGGGAATATAATCCGTAAAATCGCGTGCGGACCGAACGCCGCGGATTATCGCTGGACAGAAGTTTTAATGCGCGAGGTAAGATACATGATGTGGGGTTTAACTCTGCATTATTATACTATACCCACGGGAGACTGGGGGAAAAAAGGCAGCGCGACCGATTTTGACGAGAAGATTTATTTCGACACTATGAAATCGACCCTCAAAATGGACGAGTATATAACCCGCCACAAAACGATTATGGACAAATACGACCCGGACAAAGCCATAGCCCTGCTTGTGGACGAATGGGGAATCTGGACGGACGCCGAACCCGGAACGAACCCCGGATTTTTATATCAGCAGAACAGTTTGAGAGACGCTCTGATTGCGGCCGTGAATTTTGACATATTCAATAAACATTCGGACAGGGTTAAAATGGCGAATATCGCCCAGACCGTAAACGTTCTTCAGGCAGTCGTCTTAACAGATAACGAAAAGCGGATTTCACAAATGCTGCTTACGCCGACTTATTACGCTTTTAAATTATACACGGTTCATCACGACGCGAATTTACTTCCCGTTTATTTTAATTCCCCGGACTATTGGAACGAAAACGGCGGCGAGAAGATACCGGCGGTTTCAAACACCGCGTCGATAAACAAATCCGGAGAGATAAATATAACGCTGACAAATATCGACGCGAATAAACCTCATGAACTCGAGATTGATTTGAGGGGTAAAGATTTGGACGCGAATAATATCTCGGCGCAGATTTTAACGGGGGAATACGTAACGTCTCACAACACGTTCGAAAACGGCGGCAACGTTATAATTAAGCCGTACGCGAATTACGCGCTGAAAGATAGTAAGCTGAATGTCAGGCTCGAGCCGAAATCGCTGATATTATTAAAAATAAAATAAATATCTTTACGGTATGGTTAGTTCGTCTGTCTTCGCGGACGCGGGCTTCGATGCTGTCGCCGCCGCCCATACTACATACTTATCGCCCGTCTTTACTTCAATATCTTGTTTCGAAGCCCCTGTCGTCCGTACCTCGCCGCCGTTGACCGTGTAGTTCATGCTTGCCTTGAGTTTCATAATGCCGTTCTTTGCCGATACTTTCGGCGCTTTCGCGAGCGAACGGGCCGTTACCTTTTTGGGGCGCGGACTGGGGGTATATACGTTGCCTTCATACTTTGCGGCGGCTTTGATAAACCTTACGTCTTTTGCCTTTTCTGTTGTAAGAACCGGGATTCCGCCGTCAGATACCGGCGAATATACGGGAATGTCGGTCTTGTTCTCAATACGCTGCGATACTAATATTTTTTCCGCCGCCTCCGCCGCGGCCTTGCCGTCGGCTATTACCCAGCCGCCCGGTTCGCTCGCGCCCGCCGCTATCGCATAATTTATCGTCAACTTCCGCGTTTCTTTCGGACGGCCGTCTATTTTGGGGAATTTAACGACGGCCGCGCCTTCTGCGGGTTTGCCTTTGTTATCGCCTTTTGCGGCGTCGAGTTCTCCGCTTGTCAAATGCAGCGTCGTCTCTTTATTTAACAGTTTCGCCAGCAGTTTGTCGTCGAACGGCTTACTCCATTTTTTCCATTTGACTCCGCCGTTAACGCTGTACGCCTTTACGGCGAAGCCGGCAAGGGTTATTCTCTCCTGAGTCAGGTTGATGAAGATTCCGTCGTTATCCGACGGAACGATTACGTCTCCGGAATCGTTGATTCTTATGGGTTCTGCATTACGCAGAAACGGATAGCCGTCGTTTTTTCCGTCTTCGATAGCCCATATAGTATCAAAGTCGAATCCGGCGAAAACAGCCGCGGCGGTCGCGGCGTTTTTCATCTGCTCCGTCGTGAGTCCGAAGCCCCACGTGTCGTTGAAGGTCGTCCAGCCGTGTCTGCGTTTAGGAACAGATTCTCCGTTTATTATTTGGTCGCTGTCCGTGTTCCAGTAAACGTTAGTAAACGTCGCGAGCCCCCAGCTGGCGCTGTCGTTCTGGCGACCGGTAATCGCTCCGGTGTACGCTCCGGTTTGCTGCTGGTCGCCGGCCGCCGTTCCCTTGGTATCCACTTCGATATTTCCGGTATTGTAACAGTTTGTATATGCCGCGTTACAGTCGGCTTCACCGGAGATTCCGCCCGTGTATGCGGTCGCCACGTTTTCGGTTTTGATATTTCCCGTATTGTAGCAGTTCGTAAGCTTGGATGAATTGGGATTATTTTGTATTCCTCTGGCGAACCCTATTATGCCGCCTACCCGAGCCGGCAAGGCCGTCCAGCGGGCATAGAAATTCGCGTATATATCGCCGCTGTTGAAACATTCGCCAATGATAAATATGGGGTTTTGGGTAATCGCCATACCGCCGGCGATACCCCCGATGTAGTTGTTTCCCCCGCTTCCGTTTCCCGTAAGGGTAACGCGGGCGGCGTTGAAACTTCTCGTAAAAGTATTTACGCCTCCGCTCGAGTGTCCGGCGATTCCGCCTATGACCCCGCTGCCTCCTCCCGTGAACCCGCTTACGCTTCCGAGGTTATAGCAGTTCGTAATAGTATAACCGTCGCCGCTGCCGACGATTCCGCCCGCGTAGACGTCCCTGGCGAGGGAGGACGACGACGAATCGGATAGAATCGTTCCGGTATTATAGCAGTTTTCGATAACGCCGGAAGACATTCCCGCAATACCCCCGGCTGTGAAATATTGTCCTCTGACGCCGTTTCGGGCGGTAATATCGGCGGCGTTGTAGCTGTTGGAAATAGTTGCGCCGACAGATACGCGTCCGGCTATTCCTCCCGCCGCGCCCCAATGAATTTCGACGCGGTTTATAATACTGCCGGTCACGTAGCAGTTATCGATAACGGAAATTCCCCTGACCATGCCGGCAATTCCGCCCTGCGACTGATATTCTCCGGCGTAAGGCGATTCGCCTATTGTTTCCACTCCGGAAGAAACATCCATGCCGACTCCCGTAAGGCCAAGGTTTCTGATTGTCGCGTCCTCGACGGCTCCGAACAGACCGGACTGGTCGAAACGCCCCGTTATTCTGAGACCTTCGATTGTGTTTCCCCGTCCGTCGAAAACTCCGGTAAAGGGCGCGTAAAAGTCACCGATCGGCTTCCATTCGCCGTCTAAAGTAATGCCGCCGCTCAAATGATACGTACCGTTTAACGGGTATGACGGATTTGTTCCTATCATTGCCAATTCGGCCGCGGTTCCGACGGCTATGGAATCCGCCGGCGGACTGCCGGGGGAAACGGCCGCGATAAAGCCGTTATTATTAGCTTTAACCGGACTTGCGGCGGCAGTCAAACCGCCGAAAGTAAAAAATGAGATAATCATTGCGAGAATCAGAGCAGCGCTTGCTATCCGCTTCGGTAAATTTGCTTTCACGTTAAAAATCCTCCTTAATTTCTTGCATACTGAAATATTTCTGAAAGGCTTACCCGCCCTCTTATTTATTCTATCGAAAAAATTTATGCAATCTTTAAGGACGTTGCTCTCACCCCGTGTGAGTATTTCGCGAAATTTTATGATTTAACCCGGTTCTGCTTTTCTGTAACCGACAGGATTGTCACGACTGCCGGAACCGCGGCGAGCGTTATAATAGTCTCCGGCAGCATATACTGGAGATTATATATTATAGAATAAACCCACGCGCCGACCGTGTGAACGTATTCGTTCCAGCTCTGCGTCTTGGTTATTTCATACCAGACGGCAGCCCCCACGATGACGTGAGCCGCGTATCTTAAAACGCAGACCAGAAGAGTCGCCGCCGACGCAATCACTATTTTTTTACCCTTGCTTTCCGCTTTTTTAACAAAACTCTTAAAAAATCCCGCCGTTCCTATAAGAGTGTACGCGAGTACATAATCGATAAGACTGCTGACGATTATGAGATTACGGCTTATGCCCGCGATTCCCGCGACGCTTCCGAGTCCGTATAGAAGCAAATACGCCGCCGAATAAACGAACGCGGTAGCGTATCCCCATAAAACGCCCCGTCTCAACCCGATTATAATAAGGGGAACCATGCTGAACAGAGTGACAGAACCCCCGAGAGGAGCTCTCCAAATTTTTGTGTAAAGAGATAAAACCACTGCGACCGAAACCATTACCGAACATTCTATTATAATTCTCAGATTCTCCTGAGAATTACGCTTAACGGCATTTGATTTGATAAACATTAAAATCAAAACCGAACCCGCGATAAACATCGCAAGCGATATAATCATTACCGCAATCGTTGAGATTTCAACCGCCGAAAGAGGATGCCTGAATCTGATTCTCTGTAAATTCTCCCTTATAATCTCTTCGTTCGCCTCCCAAAATCCACCGGCTAAAAAATCCTCTCCCAGAAATCTGATTTCCGAACCCCAGTTCATAATTACAATCGCGCATACCGTTCCGATAATTCCGGAAATTAACATTATTAACCCAACCGCCAAATCTTTTTTGTTTTTCATAAAAAAACGCGCCATCCTTTCTTAAATTTTTAAATTTAAATAAATATATAAAAACCGCGCAAATAATCCCGATTCAATCGCGCGGTTCGCATACGTTAAGAACAGCGGAGCCGGCTTTTTTTTTCAAAAAAAGCGGCTGTCCAAAACATAATCTTCCCTACGTTGGCATTACCCATATCAGGTTATAAGGGACAGCGGATTTTTACTTAAATCCGCATCTCAGCCCTGCGGCGCCCCCGACTATTTAATTGCGGTTATTATTTTTTATGAGTTTCAGCAAAGTTTCTTATTTCTTCTCGAAAACCGTTTTGATACCGTCGCCTTCAAGCGTCAGTTTATTCCCGTCGAGAGTTCCTTTTACGGTTTCTCCGCCGCTTGTTATCTCTATAGACTTACCGTTTATTTCAAAATTTTTTATATTTATACCACTTTAATCAATTATAGCAGTATATTACTCTTATGTCAATATATTTTTAAGCGAACGCCATAAATTTTTTTATTTTTGCTTGACAATAATAAACAATCGTGATATAATTAAATATGCAAATGAAAGAAAGAGCGGTGTAACGCTCTCTCAATCAGCCGCGCCGGCCGCTTAAGGCGGCAGGCTTTGCGTAGTTTAAGTTTTAATTAAACGCCGCTAGTCCTTGCTGGGAGGGCGGCGTTTACTTTTTATCACATTTATTATATATTTTACCGGTTCAATAAAATCCGGAAGAAAATATATTACTAAAAATAATATTTCGCAAACATACATGAGCTTCACTCCTTTCAGTTGGATTTTTGCGAAGAAATAATATTCTTCAACCCTCCTTTCGGAACGCAAAGCCATGCCGCCCTTAACGCTGCGACGCGACATATATATTTTCTCATACTTCGACAGTTTTGTCAAGCGCTTTTTTATTTTTTCTGAAACGCAATCACAAAAGGCGCTTCGGGTATGTTTATAAGACGGTGATACAGACAGTCAAAAATTTTCCTGTCGAGATTTTCCGCAAATTCAAAAATTTTTTCGCCCTCTCTCGTTCCTTCCGAGTGTCCGGGATAAACGCAGACTACTATAACTCCTCCGGCTTTTAATATTTCAAGCGCGCCTTTTAAGCATATGAGCGTCGACTCTGTCAGGGTCGTTATCGATTTGTCTCCCCCGGGAAGATAACCGAGATTGAAAACCGCTCCGTCAAGCTCTGTTTCTTCCGGCATATATTTTCTGAAATTTCCGTGAGAATCGCGTATCAAATATATATTTTCATCAAAACAATTCTCGCTTTCAAGCCTTTCTTTTGTCGCTTCGAGAGCTTTTTGCTGTATGTCAAACGCATAAATTTCAGCTTTCGGACATTTCTTTTTTATATAAAGCGTATCGTGACCGTTACCCATGGTAAAATCGGCGTAAACTCCGCCGCCCGCCTCAAGGCTTCGGTTAATCGCGACGTCGAGCAGACGCTTCGCAAAGCTTAAAATATTCGTCAGTGATTTTTGTTCCGCCCCCCTTGCAGAAAGAGGCTGATGCGTTTCTCCTGATTTTTCTAATTTTTTCCCCTGATACGTTCCGCGTTTTGCCAACTCTTTGTCTATATCGTTTATAACGGAAAATTTTTTGCTTACCCATTCCGGGAGGGTTTTATCGGATTTATCCGATATTTCGGGGTCTCCCGTAAGGCGCATTATAACTATTTCCGGCGGCAGTTCTTCAAGCTGCGATACGACAATATCTATATATTCTTCTTTTGACGGTAAATTTATTTTTCCCGAATTATATAAATCGTAAATTTCAGTTCCCGGCTCTATATAAAGCGCATGGATTTTTACGCCGAGCGGCAAAGGGTCGAGACTTGCGATATATTTCGCGGTTTCAAGCATCATTTCATAATTTTCACCCGGCAGACCGTTTATAATATGAATAATTACCGGTATTTTATACTCCGCCAAAATTTTATACGCCTCTTCGAAAACTTCGAGCTTATATCCCCGGTTTATAATACCGGCCGTTTTATCGTGAAAAGTCTGCAATCCGAGTTCAACCGCCGTATCGAGCCCGGTTCTCACGCCTAATTCGCTTAAATATCCCGCGGTTTCGCCGGTTATACAGTCCGGACGGGTCGCCGTATATATCCCGGCAAGATTATCTGTATCCAGAACGCTTTCGTAAACTCTTTTCAGTTCGTCAAGCGAAGCGAAAGTATTTGACCCCGCCTGAAAATACGCGATATATTTAGTGTCTCTCCATTTTTTTGAGAGCGCTTCTTTTTTTATATCAAACTGTTTTACTATTTCCCCGGGAGACAGCAAACCCCCGTTTATATCCCCCGTCCGCGTTTGTATACCCCGGCAGAAAATACAGCCCCTTCCGGTCCGTTTTATATGAGGACAGGAAAAACCGGCGTCAAGCGCGATTTTCGCCGTCTTAACGCCGTATCTGTTTGCTAAATAATAATCGTAAGCGTGATAACGCTTGTTGTTCGGATATATAAAATTAATTTACGCGTCCTCCGGGTTTCTCTTTGTTATCTCATCGTAGAAAGCGGCCGAAATGATTCCCAGGAAAAGCGGCAGCAGAAGAGCCGCGGCAATAGCAAATATAATCAAAACGACCATAAAAATAATACCGGCAACCGGTATCAGCGACAGCAGAAAGAGGATAAGCGCCGTAAGTCCGACTGCGAGACAGATAATAAAATCAACGAGGAACATTTTGCCTTTATGGCCGTTCGTCTGAACCATGGATTTTTTCAAAGCCTCCGTCGCGGGTATATCGGGTTCGCCCAGCATTATGTAGGGAACAAATCTGTAAGAATAAGACTTGATAACGGCGAAAACGAATCCGGCGAACGGAATAAGCCCCCAGATAAACACCCACAGACTCATCCATGCCATCCCTCCCGCGTTACGGAAAAATTTACTGCTGAATCCTTCGAAAAGCTGCGCCGAGCTTACTTGTTTGCCGCGGTATCCTTTGAGATAAATCGACGTCATGCCGAGCGAAAGAACGAGCGTCACCGCGATTCCCAACCCCGGTATTCCCAGAAACATAAAGCTTGCAAGCATCGCCAAAATAGAGTAGAGAAGCGAAAGCCCCCAAAGCAGCAGGGGTTTTTTCAGAAGAAACCTCGCCGATTTTGAGACGACGTCTCCGACCATACCCGTTTTTTCAAGACTCTGAGTAATATTCCGGGTCTGTTTCGCTTCGCCTCCGCCGAGACTGCTCCCGCAGTCGCTGCAGAACAGGCTGCCGTCGTTGTTCTGAACTCCGCATTTTGAACAAAACATGATAAATCCTCCTTAAAAATAATAATATTTACGTTATTTTATTAATATATTTTAAAATTACTTAAATTATAACATAATATTATTAAATTTGTCAAGCAGTTATAAAAAAACTCTTGACAAAAATGTCGAAATGCGCGAAAATATATATGTCGCGTCGCAGCGTTAAGGGCGGCATGGCTTTGCGTTCCGAAAGGAGGGTTGAAGAAAACTATTTCTTCGCAAAAATCCAACTGAAAGGAGTGAAGCTCATGTATGTTTGCGAAATATTATTTTTAGTAATATATTTCCTGCCGGATTTTATTGAACCGGTAAAATATATAATAAATCTGATAAAAAGTAAACGCCGCCCCCAATAGCAAAGGTTTGCGGCGTTTATAAATTATAATCTACGCAAAGCCTGCCGCCTTAAGCGGCCGGCGCGGCTGATTGAGAGAGTGTTAGCAGCACTCTTTCTTTCATTTCTGTCTGTCGGACAGACAGGCACACACTAATTATATCACGATTGTTTACTAATGTCAAGCGAATATAAAAAAATAGATATCTGCAAAATATTACCTCGATATTTTATACGCCGCCGCCGTTCTTTTCTCCAATATAAAATCAGATTTTTCTTCAGAATCCCTCTCTTTTTTCCAACCGCCGAATCTTTCCCACGACGTGTCCAGTATTTTTTTATAATTTCCGAATAAATTTTTTGATTTTAAGACCTCTCCGAAATCATAGCTTCCGGATACGCGGAAATTAAACAGAAACAACAGATTATCTTTTTTGAACGCAATAATTTTCTCTTCCTCGCCTATATATAAACTCTCCGAATTATATTTTAATATATTATTTTTCCCCGCAAGCTTTATTAACGCTTCATCGAAATTCTGTAAATATTTATATTTTAAATCCTGATTATCAGCAAGACTCCAGAGTCTTCTCGCATAATGATAACTGTCGTTATTTTCCGGTCTGGGAAAGTCTATCCATTCGGGGTGTCCGAACTCGTTGCCCATAAAATTTAAATAGCCTTCACCCGCGCACATACACGTTATCAGTCTTATTAATTTATGCAGGGAAACCGCCCGTTCTACAACTAAACTATCAGAATCCTCATGCATATTCCAGTACATTTCTTTGTCCGCGAGCCAGAACATAATAGTCTTATCCCCGACGAGAGCCTGGTCGTGCGATTCGCAGTAGCCTATGACTTTTTCTTTCGGACGTCTCTGCGTCAGTTCCCAGAATATATGCCCCATATGCCAGTCCTCGTCCTGTTTAGTCCTGAGATTTTTAACCCAGAAATCGGGCGTTCCCATACCCAGCCTGTAATCGAACCCCAAACCTCCCCATTTTACCGGCAGGCACATTCCCGGCATACCGCTCATATCTTCGGCAATTAATATGCAGTCCGGCTTAATTTCTTTGCACAAATCAGACGCGAGCTGCAAGTAAGCGACGGACTCCAAATCTGTATTCGGCGAAAAATACTTATTATAATTATCAAAAGATTCCCCCAGACCGTGGTCATGATACAGCATAGAAGTTACCCCGTCGAATCTGAACCCGTCGAATTTATATTCCTCAAGCCAGAATTTTAAATTGGACAAAAGAAAATGCAGAACCTCGCCTTTGCCGTAATCAAACAATCTCGTTCCCCACGTGGGGTGCGAGCCTCTTTCTCCCGCATGAAAATACTGATACTCCGTTCCGTCGAATTTCGCTAACCCTTCGTCGGCGTTCGGCGCGGCGTGCGAGTGAACCAAATCGAGCAGGACGGCGATTCCCATTTCGTGAGCCGTATCTATCAGCCGTTTTAATTCTTCGGGCGTTCCGAATCTCGACGAAACTGCGAAAAAATTAGATACCTGATAACCGAACGACCCGTAATACGGATGCTCTGCGATTGCCATAAGCTGAATCGTGTTATACCCCAGTTTCTTCACCCTCGGCAGAACAATATTTATATAGTCTGCAAATCCCGATACTTTTTCTTCTTCTCCGCACATTCCGACATGACTCTCATAAATCAGCGGCGTTTTGATTTTTTTTATGTCAAAATTTTCAACCCGCCATTTATATTTACTGTCCCAGACCTGACCGTAAAACTCGAAAGTCTCGGGATTCTGCTCAACTCTTCTGCAATACGCCGGGATTCTGTCGAAGATTTCCCCGTTTGCCTTTATTCTTATTTTAATTTTTGATTCGTGAGGCAGGGAATTGATTCCCGGTATAAAAATCTCCCAAACCCCCGGGATTTGCGATTCGGACGGCTTTAATTTATGCGATTTGTCATTCCAGCCGTTAAACTCGCCGATAAGAGAAATCTCTTCGGCGTTCGGAGCCCATTCCCTATAATACCAGCCGTTATTTTTCTTTGATTTATGAAACCCGAAATATAAATGCCCGTTCGCGAAATCCGACAAACTTTTTGTATTATTCAAAAGCTTTTTTTTAAGCTTCGCGTAATTTTTCATGCGCAGCTCTATATCGCCGCCGTAATCGTTCAGATATTTATCAATCTCAAGTATTTTATATTTATATTTTTTACCCATTCTGTTTAGTTTCCCCTTTTTTTATCGTTTCTTTTTTGCTTACTTTTTTCTTTTCGTAAAGAAAAAAGTAAGTTTACGCCCTCCATATAAGCCCGATTAAAGCTCCCGCAAGAATTATAATTGCCGGACTTAAATTAAAATATATGCTGAAAAAACACGCCAGACCCGCGACCGCGACGTATATTATCGGGTCAATGCCGAATATTATAACGGTATAATTCCACGCGAGCATACAGATTAATCCCGCCGACAGTAGATTTATATACTTAACAGAATACTTAAACAATATATTTTTATATAGTTTCTCTCCGGTTTTTAATATAGCCGCGATAATCAGGACAGACGGGGTCATATATGCGATAACTCCCAGAATCCCGCCTAAAATCCCGAGATTCGTGTATGTTCCGAGATACGCCGCGAGCGTCATTCCCTGCGCGTAACCGCCGATTTGGGATATCGTCGCGACGTTTAGAATCTGTATTTCCATTTGCTCAAACCTGAAGATAATCTCTTCGGATTTTATAATCTCCGGATTAGCGTCTATAACCGTATAAAATTTATCTATCCAGCCCCGGGCGAACTCTTTCATAATATTGATTCCGCCGATACCTCCGCCGAAACTGCCGACTCCCGCGAGAAGCATTGCGAGTATGTATTCAAAAAAATTAACTATCATAATTTTACTCCTCGCCTCTGTATTTTCTCTTTTTCGCAGCCTCTTCCTCGAGCTGTTGCCTGCGTTTCTTTATCGTGTCGTCGTCTATATATTTTCTCAGCGCGTATTCTTCTTCCCTCAACTGACGCTCTCTTAATTTTTTGCCTTTTCTGCTGTACGGGTCTATATATTTTTTACTCGGGTTCTTCTCCCTGTATTCCAGTAATTTTACGTGGATAATCCCGAATATTACCCCGAATATAACTACAGCGATAATATAAAACGGCATTAATATATGATTCCCGATTCCCGTAATATCGCTTAAAAAAATAAATATAAACGCGGACGGGATTATTACTGACAAAGACTTCGCGCCGGTTTTGTTAAAATAAACTATTTTAATCAAATGAGCGATAATTAAACCCAGAGCCGCCGCGTGCATACCCCTGACGGCCGAGTTTACAAAACTCCCCGCTCCTGAATAAAACAGATTATTATATACAAAATATAAAGCCGCGGCCGCGGCAATCACCGGGATAAACAACGCCGCGACAGAAACGCAAACCCCAATCGTTCCGTTTATTTTACCGCCGACGTACGCCGCGTATTTTATTCCCGCAGGTCCGGGAGTATCTCTCAAAAGCTGCTCTTTTTCGTCGAAATCTTCGGCCGGGAAATATTCGGGGCAGAATTTTGCCTTTATATAATCGTGCATATTATATTCGTCGCGGGGTTTAATCAGCCCGAATTTTAAAAACCAGACAAAAAGCATAAGATTTTTATTCATGAAAAATACTTCTCCGTTTTTTTGAAATTTAAAATAAAAAAATCTTGACATTAATAAATTAATATGATATAATGGCAGCAAGGGAAACTGCGCGCTGATAACGCGCAAATCTCCCCTGAACCGCAAAGCGGCTTGGTATTAGATTATTATTAAAATAAATTAACCGTAATCCAATTACCGGACTGGGGCGGTTAATTTACGTCTATAGAAAATAATATCATAAGTATTAATACAATAATAATTATTATTATCCATTTCAGTATCTTATTTTTCATTGATTCACCCCCTTTCGGAGGAAAACCAAGCCGCCTCACAGTTTCTGCCGACTTTATTATACACTATGTTAAATAATTTGTCAATATATGTTTTAGAGTATTTTTAAAACATATATTTTTTATTTAGCCCCAATCCATCTCGAAAAACCGCCGCACGGAAACGGAGTTTCCGTACTTTCAGAGAAAATCCCGATTTCGCCGCTTTCAACCGCTCCGCCTGAATTATTTTTGAATATCATCGACAGCATATATCCGACGCACGACGGCGCGAGTCCCGCCGTATATAAATTCACGAGAACGAACAACGCCCTGTCCGACAGTAAATTTTTTATTAGTTTCAGTAAATTATATAAATCGTCCTCTATTTTCCACGTCTCGCCGCCCGAACCCCTGCCGTACGACGGCGGGTCTAATATAACCCCGTCGTACTTTTTCCCCCGTCTGATTTCCCGAAGGACAAATTTAACGCAGTCGTCCGCGATATATCTTATATTCGCGTTTTCAAGTCCGGACAATCCTGCGTTTCGTTTCGCCGTATTTATAATATTTTTCTGCGCGTCGACATGGCAAACGTCCGCTCCCGCCCTTGCGCAGGCAAGCGTCGCTCCGCCCGTGTACGCAAAAAGATTGAGAATATTTAAATTCTGTTTATCATTTTCCCGACTTCGCCGGATTATATCATGCATAAAATTCCAGTTCGCCGCCTGTTCGGGAAAAAGCCCGGTATGTTTAAATCCCATAGGCGAAATCTCAAAGCTTAAATTTAAAGGCGTATATTCAACCGTCCATTTATCGGGGATTTTTGACTTAAAATCCCAGCTGCCTCCGCCTTTGTCCGAACGGGTATATACGGCGTCGGCTTTACGCCATAAATCGCTGTTTTTTTCTGACCATATAGCCTGAGGGTCGGGTCTTATTAAAATATATTTTCCCCATCGTTCGAGTCTTTTGCCGTCCGAGACGTCGAGCAGCGCGTAATCTTCCCAGTTTTTTTCGTATATCATTTTTTTAAGCACCAGAATTACAGCTTTAAATAATTTAAAATTATTTTTAAATTTTCGTTGACAAACAATAAAATATGTGTTAAAATACCTCAAAGAGAAATAATAAATGCGGGAAGCCCGTAAAGTGAAGCAAACACTTTGCGAAATGCGTCCGGTACAGTCCACCATACACATTGATTTTCTCGAATCCCGCGATTATATTATACATCAATTAAAGCATATAGTCAAGTGTATTTTTAGTCGCGTAATAAAAAATTTAGGGATAATTTTTTATTGATGTTTTTTCGCCGTGCGTGGGTTTATTTTCCATACCCGGCATTTATTATTTCTCGGAGTGTGTGAAGTAATAAAAAAAGGGGGGAATTAAATGGCAAATGACGACTTAATGCAAGGACTACAGGTGCTTCGTAATAGAGGAAATTCTGGTGATGTAGATGCGATGAAACGATTAGTAATGATTTTCACAGGCATTATGGAACAGGCAACAAACGCTCGTGATTATTCAGCCGCAATTTCCGCGCGAGACGAAGGACAATATTGGTTAGACAAGTTGGAAAAAGCAGGTATTCGTTGAGGCAGATGGCTACCATAAACGATTTATTAAACATAATCAGAGCGGCTAATTCGCCGCTCTTTTTGTTATCACGGGTTACGCGCTTGATGTATTTACTATCCTTGCCCTCTTTCGTAAAGAGGGTGGCACGAAGTGACGGGTGTTTTCGTCTCCCCGTACGCAACATCAAATTTCAAATCCCCCTGCGGCTTCGCCGCTTTCCCTCTTTGTAAAAGGGGGCTTAAAACACCCGTCAGCCGCTTACGCGACTGCCACCCTCTTTAAAAAAGAGGGCTTTGGCGTAAATTTAAACAATGCGCGGAACTTGAATATTTATATATCCCCCAACTTCTCCAGAATCACCCTCTCTATATCTCTTGCGTATTCTGTGATAACGTCTTGTTCTTCTCCCTCGAGCATGATTCTTACAAGCGGTTCCGTTCCCGACGCTCTCAATAATACCCGTCCGTTGCCGTTTAATAAATTCTCGGCGTTTTTTACGGCATCTAAAACTTTTCCGTCCGTCATAATCTCTTTTTTCCTGTCGTTCGCGACTTTTACGTTAAGCGCAATTTGGGGATAAGATTTCATCGCGTTGAAAATCCCGCTCGCTTTTTGACTTGGGTCAAGAGATTTATATTTTCTCAGTACGCCCAAAATTAAAACCGCAGTCAACTGTCCGTCTCCCGTCGTCGCATAGTCTGAAACTATTATATGCCCCGACTGCTCCCCGCCTATATTCATGCCTTTTTCAAGCATACGCTCCAGAACGTATCTGTCGCCGACGTCAGTCTGTTCAACGTTTATATTTTTATTTTCGCAGAACTTATGCAGTCCCATATTCGATAATTTAGTCACGACGACAGAATTATTTTTTAATAGTCCGCTTTTTTTCATATCTTCTGCGAGAATACAGATTATTTTATCGCCGTCTATGATTTCGCCCGTTTCATCAACAGCCAGGCATCTGTCCGCGTCGCCGTCAAAGGCGAATCCTATGTCGTAATCCCCCATTTTCATGCGTTTTATAAGTCCGTCCATATGAGTAGAACCGCAGTTATCGTTTATATTTATACCGTTCGGTTCTGCATTTATTATACTGTAAGAAACTTTCTCTCCCCCGAATATTTTTTCAGCCGTAGCCGAAGCCGAACCGTTTGAACAGTCCGCCAGAACTTTTAAATTATATCTCGAATCTATAATTTTATTTACGCCGGATATATTATCTATATATTTTTCGGTGAGTTTTTCGTCTCTTGTTACCCTGCCGATAAATCCGCCTGTTTTCAGCTCTATTTCCGTATAATTATCTATGGCGTTCTCTATTTCATCTTCAAGTTCGTCGGGGATTTTATATCCCTGCGGACCGAATATTTTTATGCCGTTGTCATAAGCCTGATTATGCGACGCGGAAATCATAACTCCCGCGGCAAAACCGCAGTCTTTGACTAAAAACGCGACAGCCGGAGTGGGAACTACCCCGCATAAAACGACGTCGCACCCTCCCGCGCATATCCCCGAAGCAATGGCGGCCTCGAACATATCTCCCGATATACGGGTGTCTTTGCCGATTAAAATCCTCGGCTTTTTATTATTTATGTTTCTTGTTAAGATATTTGAAGCCGAGAGACCTATTTTATAAGCGAGTTCAACGCTCAAATCTTTATTCGCCGTTCCTCTGACTCCGTCCGTACCGAAATATTTACCCATGTGTTTAAAATTCTCCTTTTTTATATTATTATTTTATTTTTATATTATATCCCCGATTCGCCGTCAATCAGCGACATTTGCCATGAGTTCGCCGCTCTGTACTCTATCTTTAAATGCTCGTACGCGATTCTCGTCGCGCACCTTCCCCGGGGAGTCCTGTTCAAGAACCCGATTTGCATCAGAAACGGCTCGTAAACGTCTTCCAGAGTTATCGCCTCTTCGTTGATTGTCGCCGCGAGAGTATCGAGCCCTACCGGTCCGCCGTCGAAAAATTTTATAATCGCCTCAAGCATCCTTCTGTCCGTCGAATCGAGCCCCAGCTTGTCAATCTCAAGCATATTCAGCGCTTTGTCCGCAATATCCTTGTCTATCACCCCGCTGCCCTTTACCTGCGCGAAATCCCGCACGCGCTTTAAAATCCTGTTTGCTATACGCGGGGTTCCCCTCGAACGCGACGCGATTTCAAACGCTCCGCCCTCGTCTATTTCCATTCCCAGAATCCCCGCGCTTCTCTTGACTATTATCGCCAGATGCTCCGGCGGATATAAATCCAGCCTCTGAATCACGCCGAATCTATCCCTCAGGGGAGCCGAAAGCTGTCCCGCTCTCGTCGTCGCGCCGACAAGCGTAAATTTAGGCAGGTCTATTCTGATACTTCTCGCGGCTGGACCTTTGCCGATTATTATATCAAAAACGAAATCTTCCATCGCGGGATACAGAACCTCTTCGACGACTCTCGAAAGTCTGTGAATCTCGTCGATAAACAAAACGTCGCCGTCTGACAAACCCGATAAAATCGCCGCCAAATCTCCCTGACGCTCAATCGCCGGCCCCGACGTTATTCTTAAACTCACTCCCATTTCGTTCGCGATAATCGACGACAGACAAGTCTTACCCAATCCGGGCGGACCGTACAGCAAAACATGGTCGAGACTTTCTCCCCGTTCTTTCGCCGCGTCTATAAAAATTTTAAGATTCTCTTTAACTTTTTCCTGACCTATATATTCGCGTAAATTTTTAGGTCTGAGCGATAATTCGGCGTTGCCGTCGTCGTCCTGATATTTCGTCGAGACAACCCTGGTTCTCTCTTCGCCGTCATATTCGCCGTAATCGTCACTATTATTATATTCAATTTCTTGATTCTTGTTTTCTTCCATAAATAATTTATCCAATCGTATATTATTTTATAATTATTCTAAAATTTCGCCGAATTTTTCAGTCCGGTTTTTATTATATCTTCGAGAGGTTTCGTAAAGTCCGCGTCTTTAAGAGCGTCGCCGGCTTCGTTTCTCGAATATCCCAGGGCAATCAGAGCGTTTATCGCGTCTCCTCTGATATTTCCCGCGGCGGGCGTAGAATCGAACCCTCCCGGCGTAAACTGAGCGTCGGACTTACCCGATTTCTTCTGGACTGTGTTTTCTTTGTCTATTTTGTCTTTCAGTTCAAGAATTATTTTCTGCGCCGTTTTCGCGCTTACGCCCTGCGCCGTCGCGATTTCTTTATAATCTCCGGAGACGACCGCGTACGCGAATCTCTCCGGAGATAAAACGGACAGAACGGCAAGCGCTGATTTTACGCCGATTCCCGAAATAGAAAGCAGCATTAAAAAAGCGTTTTTCTCTGCCAAATCCCCGAAGCCCAGTAAATCGAGCGCGTCGTCTTTAACTACCAAATGCGTAAACAATTTAACTTGTTTTCCAATTTCGGGCAGTCTCGAATAAGTAGTATAAGTTATATTTAATTTATAGCCAACTCCGCCGCAATCGACGACCGCGAGATTCGCGTCTTTATAAGACAGTTCGCCTTGTATATGATAGTACATGATTTATATATCTCCTTGATTTTTTTATATTTTAAGTTTCTATTGACAAACATGAATATACGTGTTATAATTATAATATAATAAATGAAGAAGTTAAGGTAAACAGCAGAGATAATCAGTCCAGACTGCCGGGTGGACCGTTTTTCGGTTCTTGCGATGAAGGGGTGACTGTCCTTCTGCCTTAACTTCTTTTTTTCATTCTTTTGAGATTATTGTCGTTAATTTTCATCAAATGCACTATTTCAAAGCAGTTTTTAAGTTCAGACATTTCGACCAGCGCCAATGAATTATCTCTGTCATTTATTTTGGCGACTAAATTAATATAATTATTTTTAAGACCGGGAAAATATGAGGGATTATTATATAACGACTGTCCGAGTAAATAATTATATTCTTTTTTGTCAATTTCGGGGTGTCTCGATAAATTCCGGTCAATAATACTCTTTTTCAGCAGCACCGGCTTGCTTGATTTCCCTAGTTTATCCAAATCTTCTTTATTCAGTTCGGGCAGTATATTATCGCGGTCAAAGTCGATACGTATATTATCGGCTTTTTTCTGTTTTTCAGCTTCTGACGTTATTTCTGATATATTATCACTTTCTTCCTTGATTTTTTTATATTTTCGCGTTTAATATATTAAACAGAGAATTTGTCGATTTCGAGTGCGCGTGGCATATACCAATCGCCAAAGCGTCCGCCGCGTCGTCCGGTTTGGGCATTTTTTCAAGATTCAATATATTCTTCACCATTGTCTGAACCTGGATTTTATCCGCTCTGCCGTAACCCACTACAGACTGTTTTACTTGCAGCGGCGTATACTCGCCTATATCGAGCCTGTTCTGATACGCGCACAGCAAAACGACTCCTCTCGCCTCGCATACTGAAATAATAGTCTTCTGATTCGTGTTATAAAATAATTCTTCTATTGCGAGGTCGTCGGGTTTATACATATCTATTAAATTTTTGATTTCGTCGTATATCGTTTTAAGACGTTCATGCACGGGGGTTTTCGGGGGGGTTATTATTACCCCGTAATTAATCGTCGTGAATTTATTTCTCTCAAATTTTAATACGCCGTAACCGACCGTCGCGAGTCCGGGGTCTATTCCCAAAATAATCACTTTTTTATTTTCTCTTTTATTATAATTATATTTCCTGCAAATATTATAGCATATTTTTGTTCCCCTGTCAAATTTTTTATTATATTAAAAAAAATTTTTAAAAAATTTTGTTTGACCCCCTTGACAAATTAAATTGACCGTGATATAATAACTATTGACCAGTTAAATTATAATTGGTCAATATCAGAAAATTATTTAATAAAACCGGGGGTGATTTTATTGATTGGGCGGTTTGATTTATTTTACTCGCTCGAACCCGAAAAGCAGAAACAGATTATAGATTCGGCAATGACGGAGTTCGGCGAAAAAGGTTTCAGGCGGGCTTCGACTAACGCAATCGTCGAAAACGCGGGCATAAGCAAGGGCATATTGTTTTATTACTTCGGCAGCAAAGAAGAACTCTTTGATTTTTTGTGCGAATATACGCTCGAATTTTGGAAAGCTGAATACGCGCATAATTTTTCTTCAAAAAAATCCGGCGATTTTCTCGAACGCTGCAAGATTTTATCTGAATTTAAACGCAGGGCCATAACGGAGTTTCCCGTAATAATAAGATTTTTCGAGTGTATTTATCTTCCGGAAAACGAGGAGCGCATGAAAAAACATCAGGAAGCCGCGGCCGGGCTTCGCGAAGATATCAGAAGAAATCTCTACGACGATATAGATTATTCTCTGTTTCGGGACGATATTGACCCTCAAAATATTATAAAATACACAAAATGGCTGATGGACAGTTACGAAGCTTCCGTTATGCAGAAAGTAAAAAGCGAGAATTTAAAGTACGACATGAAGAATTTCGACGAAGAATGGAAGAATTTCTATGATTTAATGGACGATTTGAGAAAAATATTCTATAAAAATTAATTTTAAAAATTTTAAGAAGGGAGCGGTATTTATTATGAAAGTAATTGAAATTAAAGAACTCGTGAAAAAATTCGGCAGGTTTACGGCTTTGGACGGCGTAAATTTAAATTTAGACGGCGGCGAGGTTCTCGCGTTTATGGGACCGAACGGCGCGGGAAAAACGACTACTATAAGAGCGCTTCTCGGTATTATCAGGGCGACCTCCGGCAGCGTCGAGATGTTCGGCGAGGACGCCTGGGCAAACGCCGTAAAGCTTCACAGACGTATTTCTTTTGTTCCGGGAGACGTGAATCTATGGAGCAATTTAACCGGGGGTGAAGTCATAGATTTATTTATGGCTATGCGTAAAGGCGGCAAGCCCGACCGGAAAAGACGCGAGGAATATATCCAGAGATTTGAGCTTGACCCGTCGAAAAAATGCCGGACGTACTCAAAAGGAAACAGGCAGAAGGTCGCTCTCGTTTCGGCTTTTGCGTCGGACGCGGATTTATTTATTCTCGACGAACCCACAAGCGGTCTCGACCCGTTAATGGAAAATATATTCCACGACTGCATACGCGAACAGAAAAAAGACGGGAAAAGCGTTTTATTATCCAGTCATATTATGAGCGAGGTCGAAAAACTCGCGGACAAAATTATAATTATAAGAGAAGGCAAAATAGTCGAGAGCGGGGTAATGTCTGAAATTCTCGAGAAATTCAACGGAAGAACCCTCGAAGAGTTTTTCTTAAGCAAATATAATAAAAACGGGGGAGGCGATAAAAATGACGCAGGTTAAGGGTTTTTGCCTATATTCTAAATTCATATTCAGAAGGGAACGCATAACGAGTTTAATTTGGACAATGAGCATAATATTGTTTAATACTGTCGTTGCGGCGGCGTTTATGCAGCTTTTCCCGGACGACGTTTCTATGCGTCAGATGGTCGAGACTCTGTCTATGCCGGCGATGCAGGCTATTGTCGGTCCGATTTACGGACCTTCTGTAAATATGCTTTACGCTTCTGAACACGTCGCTATGGTTTTCGCGCAGGAAATGCTCGTATTTATGATGCTCGCCTCTGTTATTATGAATATATTTCTAATCAACAGGCACACGAGAGCAGACGAAGAACTCGGAAGAATCGAGATGATTCGTTCTCTTCCCGCCGGCAGGCTCACGGTTTCCGTATCGGCTCTGGTTTTCGCTTTCGGACTTAATATATTCATATCTGTTTTGACGGCTTTGGCTATGCTTTTAATAAATATCGCAGGAACGACTGTTGCGGGGGCGTTTATTTACAGCTTTGCCATTGGAGCCGTCGGTTTTTTGTTCGCGTGCATAACTTTACTTACGGCGCAGGTTTTCCAGAACGCGAGAAGCGCGTCGGCGTGGGCGTTCGCTCTGCTCGGGATATTTTACGGAGTAAGGGCTTACGCCGATATGTCCGGAGAAATAATATTTAATTATATCTCGCCTCTCGGTCTCGGACTGCATGTCCATGCGTTCCACGCAAATAGAATTATGCCGCTGATTATATTATTTATACAGGGATTAATTTTAGCGTTTATTTCTCTTGTAATCTGCGCGAAGCGCGATTTAGGCGAAGGCGTTATCCCCGCGAAAAAAGGCAGAAGAAACGCATCCGTATTTTTAAAAAGCCCTCTCGGTCTCGCGTGGCGTTTATCAAAAGGTTCTGTCATTGCGTGGGTTATAACTATGCTCGCGCTCGGCGCGACTTACGGCGCGGTTATCGGCGATATAGGCGGCTTTGTCGAAACTAACGAAATGTTTAATCAGTTAATAGTCGGCGGAGACGAAGAACTCGCGGCGTTACTCGAATATTTAGCCGAAAATCCCGAGGCCGCCGAAGCTTTCGCCGAAGAAGCCAATAAAAAAATGGCCGATAATTTTATCGCTTTTATCTATTTGATAACAGCGCTGCTCGCGACCGTTCCGGTTATAACTATATCGGGGAAAATAAACGCCGAAGAAAAACGCGGCAGACTCGAAGGTATATTCGCGAGGTCGGTAAGCCGTCCGGCAATGTTCTGCAGTTATTTATTGATTGCTATAGTCGGCGGCGCGTTATTTATGATTTGCGGCGCGCTGGGGATTTACGCGGGAACGGCGTCCTCCGGGCTTGCCGAAGCCGGCGATTTAATTTCCGCTTCCCTGACATATATTCCGTCGCTTTTGGTCATGACGGGTATAAACGTTTTATTAATCGGGTTAGCGCCGAAAATAAAGGCGTTGATTTGGGCGGTGTTCGCATATTCTTTTATAACCGTTTATTTCGGCAAACTGCTTGACCTGCCTGAAATCCTCCCGAAAATGACCCCGTACGGAGTAATACCGCAGTATACCGATATAGTAAGCCGAAATATTGATATAAAATCTATAATTATCTTAACCGCAATATCAGCGGTACTGACCGTATCCGGAGTTCTGGCGTTTATGAGGCGCGACATAAAACAGTAGGGGCGATTATTAATCGCCCGCGCCGCCTAACGTAAAAATTTTGCGAATGTAGGGCGCGGCTTCCATGCCGCGCCGTGAATTTCAATCAAGCGTTGGCGGTATTTTGCGGCGCGCCGGGGATTTTCGCCAATTTTACACGGCGCGGCATGGAAGCCGCGCCCTACAATAAAGATTTATTTTGTTTAATATAACATTTTTTTATTTATACCCCAAAATTCTTATAAATCTGATTTGCCGCCATTGATACGTGTCGAGAGCCCTGTTGTCCGAATCGAACGAATGGGCGCATATTTTTATTCCACCGTAGGAAACCTCCCCCGAAGGCTCGCGTCTGACAGATATTATAAACGGCGTGTGTTGGAAATTTTTGCCGTTAAACGAAAGCTGAACTATATCTCCCGCTTCAACTTCGTTCAAATCAATTTCAGACGCGATTACTCCGTGAGTTTTTTCTCTTACGAGATAATTATACAAATGCTCGACTCCCGTCCACGACGGGCTTTTATCGTTGGCAGTATTATAATACCAACCGTAAACCGGAGAATTTCTGTCCATTTTGCATCCTCCCGCAAGCAGAATCTGCGAGACATAATTCGTACAGTCTCCCCCGATTTCCTCAAAGTTATAATAATCCGGGTTTCTGTCGAGAGACCAGCGTCTCGCATATTCGACGGCTTTCTCCCGGTCAAACGGATTAATGCCGGAATGTTCTGATAAAACCGGCGGTTCGTTTGCTATTATCTCTTCTTGCTTATGCTCTTGTATTTGCTCCTGTATTTCTTCATGCTCCCGGATTTCTTCTTTATCTGAGTGAACCGGCGCGAAAACCGGAACTGTATCATGCCAATCCTCTATATGCATATGTACGGGAATCTCTATCTTTATTTCTTCCGGCTCTGTTTCTAACTCTAACTCTAATTCACGCTCTTCTATATATTTTGTCTCTTCAATCTCTATTTCTTCTTCCTCTTCTTCGCCGTAATATCCGGCATAATCATAGTCAAATCCGCTTGATTCTTCTTGTTCGGCAGAATAAACCGGCCTGACGAAATATCCGCCGTTTTCTGTTCTTTTAGACGCTTCTTCCATCGCTCTTATGTCTTCCTCCTCTTCTTTTCTTGACTCTATCGCTATTATCTCTTCAATTAATTCGGGCGGTTCGGGTAATTCAAACGCTTCGAGCGTTTCGGCTGTCTCCGTAATATCTGTTGCAACCGCAGCTTCCGGCTCTTTTATCGGTTCGGACGGTTCGTAAATCATACCGGCGGCGCTGCGTATGTAATATTCCTGCGCGGCTTCTTTTTCTTCCTCGCGTAATTCTTCTTCCGCTTCTTTTATTTCCTCTTTCTGGATTATTTCGCACTTTTCCCGTTGGTTCATAATTTTGAGTTCTTCGTCTGTATAAAATTCGGGGTAAAAACGCCGCCTGTTTCTATGTTTTGACATTTTATTGCAATCCTCCGTTAATTATTAAAGATAATAATAAATTATATAAAATTAGCCTTATATAAACATTTTATGCGTTGAATTTTAAAAATTGACAAAAACTTTATTTTGGTGTATAATAATATTCAGATATGAATTTGTTAAAAAAGACATAAAGGAGAAAAGATTTTTATGTATAGTGAAAAAGTCATGGAGCATTTTGCAAATCCCCGCAACGTAGGAGAAATAGAAAACGCCGACGGAATCGGCGAAGTAGGCAACGCCAAGTGCGGCGACATTATGAAGATTTTTCTGAAAATAGAAGATAATATTATAAAAGATATAAAATTCAAGACGTTCGGCTGCGGCGCGGCAATCGCGTCGTCGTCCGTTATGACGGAAATGATTCTGGGAAAAAGCATTGAAGAAGCCCTCGCCCTCACGAACAAAGACGTCGCCGCCGCTCTTGACGGACTGCCCGCCGCGAAGATGCACTGCTCGGTTCTCGCCGAAGAAGCAATCAAAAACGCCGTCGGCGATTACTACAGAAAAAATAATATCCCCGTGGATTTTAAATCCGGATGCGACGGGCGCTGCGGAGGCTGCGGCGTAAACGACGGCGCGGAATAGTATCAAGTCAAACGCCGCCCTTTAGCGATAGAGCGGGGGATTTTTAAGGGGAATCGCGGCCAATTCCCCTTAAATTTCTTTTTTGGTACTTTTTGTGAAACAACAAAAAGTACACATATTAATATTATAATTATAATCACAAATAATTTCTGAGCCTGTTTATGCTCTTCTGTTCAAAATAAATCGCCTCGCAGCCAATCTGCGAAATCTCGCAGTCGAGATTCCTGCACCGGTTGTATATTTTCTGCGCTTCGATTAGTCCCGACGTCGAGTTTTCGATTATAACCTCCGCAAGATGACTTTCGGAGTCGTCCACGTATACTTTCAGTTTCATATACGCCATAGACGGAATCCTACTTAATATAAACAAATCGCTCGGACTTTCGTCTATATCGTCGAATTTTGACGAAACTCTGTTTATAAATTTAAAATAACCCGCCATCTGCGACGCTAAATCTTTTTTTAAATTAGAGTTCTTTATCCTCGGCAGAATATAATCTATCGAATCTATTCCCGTTTTTGAATTTTGATATACTGTATTTAGCAAATCCGCGTTCGAAGTATTTGAATCCCCGTATATTTCTCTAATCTGCATTTTTTTAGAACCTCCCGTTTTTTTAACTTTTCTATATTATTTTATGATAAAAAAAATTTTTTATTCGGAGAGTAATAACATCTTGCAAAATATGCCGGTTAATGATAGAATTAATAAAAGTCAAATAATTATATCAGGAGGTAAAAATAAAATCATGACAAAATCAAAGCCGAATCAGAACCGGCGCTATATTTACGAATCCAATAATTTATTAAATAGTTTCGACGTTATTATAATCGGCTGCGGTATCGCGGGGATTTACGCCGCCCTGCATATAGACAAGACAAAAAAAGTCGCGCTCGTAAACAAAGGTTCTGAAATCAAATCCGGCAGTTCTTATTACGCCCAGGGAGGAATCGCCGCCGTCATGACCGAAAGCGACAGCTGCGACCTGCATATAGAAGACACTCTAAACGCCGGAGCGGGACTCTGCAACGCCGAAGCCGTTAAAGTTCTTGTAAACGAAGGTCCGGAAAATATAAGAACTCTCGTCGATTTAAACGTGCCCTTCGACGTAAATTCAGAGGGCGAGCTGTTGTTTACAAGAGAAGGCGGACACACAAAACGCAGAATCGTTCACTGCGGAGGCGACGCTACGGGCAAAGAAACGACGGACAGATTATATAATATAGCAAAAGAAAGAGAAAATATAGAGTTTTTTTTCGGTACTGCCTTAATAGATATAATTTCCGGCGAAAAAGAAAACAAAGTCTCCGGGGTTATACTCCAGGAAACTGAAACGGAAAAAATATTTATACTGGGGAGTGAAAATATAATCCTCGCGACGGGAGGCATAGGTCAGGTCTATAACAGCACGACGAACCCGAAGGGCGCGGTCGGCGACGGTATTGCCGCGGCGTACAGGGCGGGCGCGGTAATCGAAAGCATGGAAATGGTACAGTTCCATCCGACCGCTCTGGTCCCACAGTACGAGAGCGACAGGCTGTTTTTGATTTCTGAAGCCGTTCGCGGAGAGGGAGGTATCCTCAGGAACAGAACGGGCGAAGCGTTTATGCGCGGAGTTCACCCGATGGCGGACCTCGCCCCGAGAGATATCGTCACGAGAGCGATATATAAAGAACTGCTTAAAACCGGAGATAATTTCGTCTTTATCGACGCGGGAAGCATGACAAAAGATTTTTTTATTAAAAGATTCCCGACTATATACGCCGAATGTATGAAATTCAATATAGACGTTCCCGTTGATTTTATCCCCGTAAGCCCGGCGCAGCATTATCAGATGGGCGGTATAAAAACAGACTTATACGGCAGGACAAACATAGGCGGCCTTTACGCCTGCGGAGAAGCCGCGAGTACGGGCATACACGGAGGAAACAGACTCGCGTCGAACAGCGTTCTCGAATGTCTTGTTTTCGGCAGACGCTGCGCGCTCGATATAAATTCAAGAAAAAACTTATCAAAACGTCAAGGCGTAAATATCAGCCGTGAAAATATTATTCGGACTGCTGGAAGAAAACTCGATTTATATCAAATCGAAGGGTTTACGAAAGAAATAAGGACGATTATGAGTTTATACGCGGGAGCGGTGAGAAAAACCGACGGATTATTATTCGCTCTCGAGAGAATAAACAGAATCATGGATTACGCAGATGAAACAGACATAGAAACGTTCGGCGGAGCGGAGTTTTATAACATGACCCAGACGGCGAAGCTTGTCGTCGAATCGGCTCTCGAACGCAAAGAAAGCGCGGGAGCTCATTATATAGAAGATTTATAAAAATTTTAAATTCAGGAGATTTTTAATTATGAACATAAATAATATAATAATCGACGAAATCATAATAAACGCGCTGAAAGAAGACATAGGCGCGGGAGATATAACGACAAATTCCATAATCGACGAAAACCAAAAAATCACGGGAGAATTTACGGCGAAAGCAAACGGGATTATATGCGGACTGGATATTTGCCGCAGGGTTTTTGAAATACTTGACGAAGATATAATATTTTCGCCGTATAAAAAAGACGGCGAAGAAGTTAAAACCGGCGAAGCGATTGCAAAAGTCAGCGGGAACGCGAAAAGTCTCTTGACCGGCGAGAGAACGGCTATAAATTTACTGCAGAGAATGTCCGGGATTTCTACGCAGACGGCAGAATCTGTCAGGAAAATTTCGGGAACGAAGGCTAAAATCGCCGACACCAGAAAAACAACCCCCGGACTTCGGGTTCTTGAAAAATACGCCGTTAAAGCAGGCGGCGGAACAAATCACAGATTTAACCTGTCCGACGGGATTTTAATCAAAGACAATCACATAACCGCCGCGAACGGGATAGTAAACGCCGTAAAAAAAGCCCGCGGAAATTCTCCTCACACGCTTAAAATCGAAGTCGAGTGCGAAAATCTTAAATCCGTCGAAGAAGCCGTCCAAGCGAAAGCCGATATAATAATGCTCGATAATATGCCCGCTGAAGAAATGAGAAAAGCCGTTGAATTTATCAACGGCAGGGCATTGACAGAGGCGTCGGGCAATATGGACGAAAAAGATTTGCTCGAAGTCGCGAAAACAGGCGTCGATATAATCTCAATCGGCGCGCTTACCCACTCTGTCAGAAGTCTGGATATAAGCCTGAAATTTGTTATGAAATAAATTTAAACGCCGCGTTTTGCCTCGTCTATTTTCCCGACCTCGGTCATATCCGTCGTCGGGATATAGTTTTTTATAGGCATGATTTTCTGGTGCAGCGCGTCTATAAACCAGTCTGTCTGCGGGAAAAAATATTTTTCAAGTTCAAACGCCGGGGTTATCCAGTTTTTCGAGCCCAAAACAACGGGCGGCGCGTCAAGATAATCAAAGCAAAATTCCGTTATATTCGCCGCAAGCTCCTTCATAAACGAACCCCTCTCGCAAGCGTCTCCCGCGATTATTATTTTCCCGGTCTTTTTAACCGACTCTATAACTAAACTGTAATCAAAAGGCGCGAGAGAACGAGCGTCTATAACCTCGGCCGATATATTATATTTTTCCTGCAAAATTTCAGCCGCTTCTATCGCCCTGTATAATATCGCGCCGATTGTCAGAATCGTAACGTCGCTTCCCCGGCGTTTTATATCGGGTTCGCCTATTTTCACTTCGTAATATTCGTCCGGTCCCGGAACTCCGCCTTTTTTAAACATCTCGCCTACGTCGTAAATTCGCTGGCTCTCGAAGAAAATCACGGGGTCGGAGCCGTTCAGCGCCGCGTTCATCAAGCCTTTCGCATCATAAGGCGTCGCCGGAAATACAACTTTAAGCCCGGGTATATGCGAAGTCAGAGCCGTCCAGTCCTGGGAGTGCTGCGCGCCGTACTTCGACCCCACGGAAACTCTTATTACAACCGGCATTTTTAAAACCCCCGCGCTCATCGACTGCCATTTCGAGACCTGATTGAAAATCTCGTCGCCCGCTCTGCCGATAAAATCCGCGTACATCAGCTCCGCAATCACCCGGCCTCCGCACATCGCGTAACCCACCGCAGAACCTATAATCGCCGCCTCTGAAATCGGCGAGTTGAAAAATCTGTGATACGGCAGCGATTCTGTCAAACCCCTGTAAACCGCGAACGCTCCTCCCCAGTCCCTGTTATCTTCGCCGTATGCGATAAGCGTAGGGTCTTCGTAAAATTTATCAAGAATCGCTTCAAACAATGCGTCTCTTAACAAAAACTGCTTTAATTTAGGTACGGGCTTATTATTTTTGTCAAAAACGCTTCTCGCTTTCGTCAATAGCTGCTTAACTCTCGGATTATCCTGTTTTTCTGTCAGAACGTCGGGGGTTCTGCCCGACTCTGAATCAAATTTTCTAATAGTCTGATTCGAGAACATGAGTTTCGCGACCGCGTCCGGCTCTCTGCCCAAATCCATTCTGGGCGATATGCCGCCGTCAATCGCAAGCTTGCAGATTTTCGTCATTTTCAGGCTTATTCCCGCGTGAATATTTTCTATATCGCCTTTTATGCAGATATTATTATTTATTAATTTATCAGAAAACTCTTTTAGACTATCTTGATTTTTCCACGCTTCTATTTCTTCGGGGGTTCTGTAAGTAGACGAATCAGACGGGGAATGTCCTGTGACGCGATAAGTCACGACGTCGAGCATAGCCGGACCTTTACCGTCGAGCAGAATCTTTTTTTTGCGCGAGACCGCGTCGATTACGGCCAGCGGATTATATCCGTCTATTCTCTCCGTATGCATCTGCTCGGGATTTATCCCCGCGCCGATTCTCGCGGGCATATCGTAACCCATAGTCTCTCCCCTCGTCTGACCTCCCATGCCGTACTGATTATTAAATATATTAAACAAAACCGGCAGACCTCCGTTGTGTTCTTTGTCCCACAACCGTTTGACCTGGTCCATGCAAGCCATGTTAAACGCCTCCCACACGGGTCCGCAGCCGAGAGCTCCGTCGCCGAAATTCGCGATAATTATCCCCGGCTTTTTATTCGCTCTCTTAAATAACGCCGCGCCGAGGGCTACGGGCGCGGCTCCGCCGACGATCGCGTTGTTGGGGTAAATCCCGAACGGCGTAAAAAATGCGTGCATAGAACCTCCGAGACCTTTGTTAAACCCCGTCTCCCTCGCGAATATCTCAGCCAGCGCGCCGTATAACAAGAAGTCGACCGCCAAATCTTTAACGTCGCCTTTTATTTCTTCTTTACCCTCGACGGCTTTTAATATACTCCCGCCGAAAAAACCCCGCATTATATCATATAGTTCGTCTTCGTCGAGTTTATATATAGCGGACAGACCCTTCGCGAGAATTTCGCCGTGGCTTCTGTGCGAACCGAAGATAAAATCCTCCGGGTCAAGAGAATACGCCTGACCGACCGCGGACGCTTCCTGACCGAGCGATAAATGGGCGGGTCCCGGGTTATTATACTCAACCCCGTTATAGACGCTCTTCGTCTTAATCTCGTTGAGCATAGTTTCAAACTCGCGGATTACGGCCATATCGTGATATATTCTCAAAAAATCCTTTCTCGAATATATATTTCTTTCTTCGGCTAAAGTTTTTTTATACTGATTGACGGGAATATCCGAAAATTTAATCCAGCCCGGAGCTCTTAACTCTTCCGGGTCTGCAAACTGTGATTTAGGCATAATTTTTATCCTCTCCTGTAAATTTAATTTTTTTGTTTTTGATTCAAGAAACGAAGTCCGGACGTAAATAGATATTTATAATTTCAAGTTTGCTTTCGATTATTTGTCCGTCGCTTAAATCCTCGCTCAGCAAATAAGCGCACCCGCTTTCAAGAGCGGCGGCAATAACAAGACTGTCGTAATATGAATACCCGTAGCGTTTCTTTATGTCTAACGCTTTTTTTATCCATTCCTGCCGTATTACTACAACTTCGCAGGTTGATAATACTGCGTCAATAAATTGTTTCGTTAAGTCAATATCTACGGCAAATTGTTTCGTGAATACATTGCATATCTCACTCAAAACCTGCGCGCTTGTTATGCAATTAAGATTATTAATCGCTAATTCGGACAGTTCTTTTTTTTGTTTCCCTTTTTCAGACTGCATATAAATAAAAACATTAGTGTCCACAAAAACTCTATCGTTCATTAGCTTCCTCCCTGTCAAATTTATATCCGGTTGTGTCTATCGTAAAATCGGGAAAAAGACTTTTTTTATCCGGTACGGATTCTTCAGTTAATACGATAACTTTAATTTTTGAGATAATTTTTTTCTTGTACTCGTCAGGTATGGGTATAATTCCGTTATGAACGAAAGTTTGAAATTCGTATGCCCGCATATATTTTTCCTCCGGTCAGTTTAATTTTTTTATTTAAAACAATCTGTCCTGGTTTCTGTCTTTCAGCATTACGTCGTGCGCTCCGCCTTCCACTATGCTCGTCGACGAAACCAGCGTTATTTTCGCTTTTTGATGCAGCTCCGGTATGCTTAACGCTCCGCAGTTGCACATCGTCGAACGCACTTTGCTGAGCGACGTCTCGACGTTGTCTTTTAATCTGCCCGCATAGGGAACGTACGCGTCGACGCCCTCCTCAAACGTAAGGCCGCCGCTTCCCCCCGAGTCGTATCTCTGCCAGTTCTGCGCCCTGTTCGTCCCCTCTCCCCAGTATTCTTTCATGTAACTGCCGTTTATATTTATTATATTAGTCGGACTTTCGTCGAAACGCGAGAAATATCTTCCGAGCATGATAAAATCCGCGCCCATCGCGAGAGCCAGGGTCATGTGATAATCCTGCGCCACTCCGCCGTCCGAACAAATGGGAATATATACCCCGGTCTTCTCAAAATATTCGTCTCGCGCGGCCGCGACCTCGATAATCGCGGTCGCCTGTCCTCTGCCTATCCCTTTCTGCTCTCTCGTTATGCAAATCGCTCCGCCGCCGATTCCCACTTTTATAAAATCCGCTCCCGCCTCCGCAAGAAATAAAAACCCGTCTTTATCGACGACGTTCCCCGCGCCTATTTTAACTTTTTCCCCGTATTTCTCCCGTATATATAAAATCGCCCTCTTCTGCCATTCTGTGAAGCCGTCCGAGCTGTCTATACACAAGACGTCCGCTCCCGCTTCGACGAGAGCGGGAACTCTCTCTTCGTAATCCCTCGTGTTAATCCCCGCCCCGACCATAAATCTCTTCGAATCGTCTATCAACTGATTCTCGTTTTCTTTGTCCGAATCATAGTCTTTTCTGAAAACAAAATATTTTAATCTCTGTTCTCCGTCTATTAACGGCAGACAGTTCAATTTATTCTTCCATATAATATCGTTCGCCTCTCTTAACGTCGTGTTCTCCCCCGCGTAAATCAAATTCTCGAACTTCGTCATAAATTCGCTTACTTTCGTGTCCAAAGCCATTCGGCTCACCCTGTAATCCCTTCCCGTAACGATTCCGGCAAGTTTACCCGAAAGAGTACCGTCCGACGTAACCGCGACCGTCGAATGGCCCGTCTTTTCTTTGAGCGCCAAAATATCCGCAAGAGTCTTGTCCGGTGATATATTAGAGTTGCTAACGACGAATCCCGCCTTGTAGCTTTTGACCTTCGCGACCATATTCGCCTGACTTTCGACCGGCTGCGAACAGTAAATAAACGACATCCCCCCCTCTCTCGCGAGAGCCGTCGCCATTTTGTCGTCCGAAACCGACTGCATAATCGCCGAAACCAACGGGATATTAATCTTAATCTCGCTTTCTCCGCCTTTATTATATTTAACCAGCGGGGTTTTCAAGCTCACCCGCGACGGTACGCAGTCCGCCGAGGAATAACCCGGTACGAGAAGATATTCCCCGAAAGTATGCGACTGTTCCAAAAATAACGCCATAATCAAATCGACCTCCTTAATTTATAATTAAATATTAATTTTCCATATCCAGTTTAATCTGGCTGTCTCTTAAATCCTCAGCCAGCGCTTTTATTTTATCTACGGGGTCAAGAAGGCCGCTTATCGAATGGTCGCAGTTAAGCGCGTCTATAATCTTCGCGAGATATTTCGACACGTCCACGTCGCAGAACCACGGCCTTGATTTTACTTCGTCCGATTTGTAATTAGTCCCGGCTACGAAAATTTTATGTATTTCCTTTTTTTCGTACGCCTCGTCGAATTTGTCCGGTCCGGAGCTGAACTGTCCGAACGTTATAAACACGAATACCCTTCTCGCTCCCATTTCTTTAAGCTTTCTCGCGACCTCCAGAATAGATTCCCCGCTGGCGATTATATCGTCTATTATTATAACGTCCTTGCCTTTAACGTCTTTGACAGAGCCCAGAAAATCATGGCTTATTATGGGATTCCTGCCCTTTATCACTTTGCTGTAATCGCGTCTTTTATAGAACATTCCGATATTAAGACCAAGATACGACGAGTATTTTAGACACCTCGACATCCCCCCCTCGTCCGGAGAAATAATAAGAGCCTTATCAGAGGTGAGTTCGATATCGTCCACGTTACTGTATAACGCCTTAATCATCTGGTAGGACGGACGTATCGTGTCAAACCCGCTTAACGGGATTGCGTTCTGCACTCGCGGTTCGTGCGCGTCGAACGTCAGTATATTTGACACACCCATTCTGACAAGCTCCTGGAGTGAAATCGCGCAGTCGAGCGATTCCCTCTGCGTTCTGTTGTCCTGCCTGCTGCTGTAGAGCATAGGCATAATTACGTTTATTCTTCTCGCTTTCCCGTTTAAGGCGCCGATAGTTCTGATTAAATCCCTGTAATGGTCGTCGGGACTCATCCAGGTGTCCCTGCCGTACATTTTATAAGTCACGCTGTAATTATAGCAGTCGCACAGTATAAAAACGTCGCAGCCCCGAACGCTGTCCCCGATAATCGCCTTCGCCTCTCCCGTGTTAAATCTCGGGCACGACGATTTAAGTAAAAAATCAGCGTTTTCCTCAAATCTGAATTCGTTCAGATAAGCGTTGATTTTCTCCCCGGTCTCTTCGCAGCCGCGCATCGCTATCACCCCGAGATTCCCGAGCGTCGAAAAGTCGTCCACCATCTCCGCTATCGGCGGACCGTACGAAACACCCGTAACGTCCATTTTAATCCTCTCCCCCTCTGTTTTTTTAAATTTTTATAACAAAAAAATTCCCGTATCATATATGCCAAATCGTTTCGGTTACCCGGATAAGATTATATGTTAGAGAAATTTTTCATAAATTTATGATTTTACTTGGTGCCTCCGGTCGGAATTGAACCAACGACACGGGGATTTTCAGTCCCCTGCTCTACCAACTGAGCTACAGAGGCAAGACCTTTCGTCATGCGCGCCGCAACGGGATAAAGACATTATACACGATATTTTTTCGTTTGTCAAGGGGTAAACCCAAATTTTTTATAAAAAAAGCTGAGGAATTTTACGCCCCGCGGTTTTTTTATTATTCACACCCTGATTATCTTCGCGCATATATTATCCCCGGTTATATCGATCGCGCAGTACGAGCGTCCTTCGCCGCTCCTGTCGAAGCTTACCGAACCCGGACAGATTATATAAGTTCCGTCGTGATAGTCTTCTCTCGGTATGTGCGTGTGTCCGTATAAAATAATATCGCAGTTTCTCTGTTCCGCGATTGATTTAAGAGAATCGAGCGAGAAATTATAGGCGTTTATATTCCGGGTGTGTCCGTGGAGAATAAAAAATTTTTTCCCCCCGATTTCAAATTCTTTTTCGAAATCGCTCCGGTTATAAGAAAAATCGCCGTTGCCGTAAATATATATCACGGGTATATCGGGGAAAATTCCCCGCAAATATTCAGCGTCGCGTACTAAATCCCCCAAATGGATAATATAATTTAGTGCGGCGTTTTTTGCCTTGAACCGTTTTATAATATCAATCATCTTTTCGCGTTTATTATGCGAATCGGAAAAAACAAGAACTTTCATCACAATCAAACCTCCGGAATATATTTAATATAATAATATCATAAAAAAACTAAAAACATATAATAATTATATAAATATTTTTTTAAAATTTATTATAAATTCCGGAGGTCTGCATAATATGCAAATAGATAAAGAAAAATTAAGGCAATTACTGAGTTTGAGCGAAGACGACCTGAAGAAAAAAGTGACGGACGCGGTAAACGCGGTCAGTTTCGACAAAAAAGACAAAGAACATATAGACAAAGCTCTGAAAAACATGAAAGATATAAAAAAAACTCTCGGAAGTATAGACGAGGAAAGCATAAAAAAAGCTATGGACGCGCTCGGCGGGGATAAAATAGAAGAACTGAAGAAAAATCTGAAAAAATAGAGGTTTTTTTGATTATGAAACAGAAAGGAGCGTTAAAATATGGAAAATAACGGCATTTCAGAGATGCTTAACAGCGTTTTGTCCAATCCCGAGGCAATAAGCAAAATAATGACGATGATGCCCGCGGTAGCCCAGATGATGAACAACAGCAATAATAATAATAATAACGGCGGCTCATCTGATAAAATATCGCAACCAAGTGAAAAAACAGAGAGAATAATCGAAACTGCGGCGTCGGCGAACACCCCCGCGTCCGGCGATATAATGGCAAACGCCGAAGTCGCGAACGCGCTCAAAAATCTTGTAGCCGCCCTGAATTCAGCGTCCGGAACAGCAAATAATACAAATAATAATATAAATAACGGTCCGGATAATTCAGAAGAAAAAGAAGAAGCGATACCGGCTTTCTCTCAATCTGAAATAAATAATAATAACACGCCGGATACCGGCGATTTTTCAAGCGCGAGAATAGAGAAGACGCTCGACACTTTAAAAAACTTTTCAAGCGCGACGAGCCCCGAAAGCGATAACCGCTCAAAGCTTCTTCTCGCGCTCAAGCCGTTTCTCAAAGACGGCAGGAAAACCAAAATAGACACCGCGATAAAATACATGAACGCGGCAAAAATAATCACTATGTTCGGTAAAAACGGATTTGTATAAATTATTAATATACGCAGATATAACACGGGTAAAGATATATGTACATGAGAAACAATAAATACTCAAGATATAATATAGACGGTTTCCCGCCTAACTATTCGGGGCAGCTTAACGAACCCGAGATTACGGGACGCGGCGAAAACGAAAAAGAAAAAGACCCCGAAGAAACCGGCGGAAATACGGAAAAAACAGAGAGAACGGAAAAATCCGGGAAAAGAGAGGAATCAAAAAAAGACCACTCTCTTTTCGGCGGTCTGTTCGGAAATAAAGACGGAAACAAAGACGGCAGAAAAGGCGGTCTTTTATCCGGTTTGTTCAATAAAGGCGGAGTCCATGACAAGGACGGGGGTTTTCTGTCAAATATAGAACTCGAGGATTTGATTCTTCTCGCAGTCATATTTTTTCTTCTCAAAGACGGTTTCGAGGACGACCTGATTATAATACTGGCTATTATTTTATTCTCGTCTTAATATAAATTTATAATCTATCTTATATCAAACAGGGAATCCCGGATTAATATGCCCCCGGACGTATCCGGAAGAATATCCCCGTCGTAATACGCCTCTATAACTGACGTAACGCTCTCGTAATACAGGTCGTAATGCTCGCCCGCATAGCTTCGCGCTCTCATCGCGATACCCGTGTCAAGCGATATTTCTATAAGCTCGCTCTGCTCTGAACCGGGGATAATATATTTGATTTCGACTATGTTCGCGTCCCTGTCCTGACGCGACCAAACGTTCGCAAGCTCGCTCGATTCAAGGCGTTCAAGTAAATCGAGATAATAATTTATATTCGCAATATGCGGTATATTGTCAAACGAAAACGCCTCCGGCGAGGATTTTCTCAATCTGCCGCCGGTGTTAAAATTTTCGATAAGCTCAGTTTCCGAATTATTTATATAAGATTCCTGAATGATATCGTTTACGGCAAGCGTATATTTATATTTTTTGTCTTTCTTCCAGAGAAGCATCTCTTCGGTTCTCGTTATTACGCCGTTTATATAATAACGCGCGACGGTTTCAAGATGCAGATTATCCGGCAGTCTTGTCTGCGATATTACCTCTCTTATATTATCCAGCGTAATTTCGAGAACGAAGCCTTCGTCTCCGTTATTTTCCCCGCCGGTTTGGGAAGAATCGCCCGGGCGCAGGATATCATAGAAATTCAGGCCGTCGCCGCCAAGGGGAGTTTCCCCGCCGTCCGAAGTAAAAAAAATATTTTTTATAAACTGCGGAAATTCAAACAGGCCGAATCTGTACAGCCCCGTTATTATAAACGCGAAAAGCCCGAACATAATCAAAAACAGAAACGCAATAGATATTGTCTTCGTGAGTATGTTATTACCGCCGATTATTTCTCTGAACGATTTATTATTAAGCTTGCCCATCTTCCGAACCCTTGTCTTTATTATGATTATGCCCGTTGCCGTTTTCGGGAATAATACCGCTCTCCGTTTTCATTTTTTCGTCTCTGAAAATAATCCACATAGCAAAGGATATTCCCAGAGATATCGCTATTATTACAAGCGCGTAAATTATTTTATGCGTTACGAACATGATTGAGGAAACGCCGAGCAGCGCGCTTACCGCGTATAAAATCCTCACGGTCTGCTTTTTATTGAACCCCATGTCTATGAGTCTGTGATGAAGATGACCCCTGTCCGCGGAAAACGGATGCCTCCCCGTAATCACCCTGCGTATAATCGCGAAAGTAGTGTCGAAAATCGGCACCGCAAGAATCAAAAACGGAATAATAAAAGTAATAACCGCCTGGGCTTTGAATAATCCCTGAATCGATACGACCGCGAGTATATATCCGAGAAACGTCGCTCCGGTGTCGCCGATAAAAATTTTCGCCGGATTTATATTGAACGGCAGAAATCCGAGACACGACCCCGCAAGTATCGCAATCAGAAGCGCGAGCCTGAAATCGCCGAGCAGAATAGTGACGAGAAGCAGCGAAACCGCAGATATAGTCGCAATCCCGCAGGACAATCCGTCGAGACCGTCGATAAGATTGACGGCGTTTATAATCCCGACTATCCAGAACACGGTCAGAGGAACGGAGAAATAACCGAAGTGTATATACCGGCCGAAAATATTCACCCGTTCGATTAAAACTTCGCCCTGCCAAACTACTAATCCCGCCGCCGCGATTTGCACCAGCAGTTTTATTACCGCGCGTATTTTATCCCTGAAAACGTCGTCGAGTATTCCCACTATTATAAGAAGAAACGCTCCGGCAATCATGCTCAAAGTAAAATTAGAAACGCCGTAAAAGAGAAAAACCGAAACGACGAAAGAGAAGAAAACCGCGAGTCCCCCGAGTCTGGGAGTCGGGGTTTTGTGCATTCTCCTGTTATCTCTTTTTGGGTCGTCCACCGCGCCTGTTTTAAACGCTATGACCCTGACTATCGGCGTCGTCACGAACGCCATGAGCGCGGCGAAAATCACCGCCGTAACGGCGTTCAGAAACCCGTACACACTCACGCTGCCGAAAGTCAGGTCTATTATCTCCTCTAAATTTTCTATGTTATCCATTTTTTTATCATGCCTCTCTTTTTGATTAACAGTAAAATTTTATACTGCCGAAAAATTTTTCCCATTCATTGCATATATTTAAATATTCTATTTCAATAATTCTTTTTAAATGAAATAAATTATTTTGAGGTATTTTCCCTTTGTTATGCGCTACAATACAGCCGCCGTTGCGGGTGAGCCATACTTTTGTCGCATTGGGAATCGGTTTCCCTTTTGAAATATGAACATGAATCGACTCTCCGGTTTCATTTGACCAAAAGAAAATATAATATCCGGCGATTTTATATAGCTTCGGCAAAAGGTATACCCCCAATCTCTGCGTAATAGAAGAAATTGTGAGCGTGTCTCGCAGCGAAATCCTCAAATCCCTTAATTTCATCGTCGGTAAATCCGTCTCTCATTATCCATTCGTAAGACGGCAGAGAACAACGGGCGCTTTCAAAAAATTTAGTCTCCGAAGGCCGCTCAAAATAAACCTCTACGGTTTTCATTCCGTTTTTTTCAATTAAATGCGAGTGAACGATTTCAGTTTCGTCGGCAAGCGTAATATACGGATACATCATATTTTTATCTCCCGTTAAATAAATCAAAAATCTATATCTGTAAAAACCCGATTTTTTTATAAACTTTCGCGAGAGTCCTGTCCGCTCTGCGCGACGCTCTCTGAGCTCCGTCCTTCAAAATCTTCTCAAGTTCGGTTCTGTCGCTCATCAATTCGCCGAATTTTTTCTGTATCGGCATAAGCGCGTCCGCGACCGCTTCGCCGACGGCGAGCTTGAAATCCCCGTAGCCTTTACCCGAAAATTCACGCTCAATCTCGTCGTAGCTTTTACCCGTCGCGCACGAATAAATCGTCATAAGATTATTTACGCCGTCTTTTCCCTCCGCGAATCTTACGGCAGTATCCGAATCGGTCACCGCCCTCTTGAATTTTTTTATTATATCGTCTTTTTTATCGAAAAGCAAAACCGTGGCGTTTACGTTTTTGTCGCTTTTGCTCATTTTTTTTGCGGGCTCTTGCAGAGAGCATATTTTCGCGCTTTTCTCTTTCGATATATACGGCTCGGGAACTGTGAAAACATCGCCGTAAACAGAATTAAATCTAACCGCTATATCTCTCGAAAGCTCAAGATGCTGCTTCTGGTCCGCTCCGACGGGAACTAAATGCGCGTTATAGATTAATATATCCGCGGCTTGTAAAACAGGGTATGTGAATAATCCCGCGTTTATATTATCAGAATGTTGTTCCGATTTTTCTTTGAACTGCGTCATTCTCGAAAGCTCCCCGAACATCGCGTAGCAGTTCAAAACCCACGCGAGCTGCGCGTGAGCGGGTACGTGACTCTGGACAAAAAGCGCGCATTTTTCCGGGTCGAGCCCGCACGCGATATAACCCGCCGCGACCTCCAGAGTCCTGCGTCTCAAAACAGACGGGTCCTGCCTTACAGTTATTGCGTGCATATCGACTATGCAGAAATAATTTATATAATCGTTTTGTAATTTCACCCAGTTTTTCAAAGCCCCGAAATAAGTGCCGATGTTTAAATCTCCGCTCGGCTGTATCCCCGACAATACTATTTTTTTGCCGTTATTATTTATATTATTATCCATAAAATCCCCTCCTGAATCAAGATTATTGACCGCGCAGCAAATCCATAGCGCTCCTTGCCAGAATATCGACCCCGGCTATTATCTGTTCGTTTGACGGATAGGAGAAATTCACCCTGAACGAACGCGAAGCCTCCCTCTCGTCCGCCAAAAACGTTCCTCCCGGAACGACCGCCGCCTTTCTCTCTAAACAAAGCTTAACAAATTCGGACAAATCTATACTCTCC
Organism: Oscillospiraceae bacterium; assembly: GCA_009777355.1. Lineage (GTDB taxonomy): Bacteria > Bacillota > Clostridia > Oscillospirales > WRJC01 > WRJC01. The sequence continues at coordinate 73,396 of WRMA01000001.1, forward strand.
GGCAAATCGCACCACAAAAACAACCCGCCGTCCGGCTCCGTGTATTTTATCCCTGTGTTACCGAACTTTTTATTCATCTCGCCGAGCATAAGCAAACACTTGTCTTTATATAAGACTCTTATTTTCTCAATATGTTCGTCTATATTATATCTCTCTAAAAATAAATCGCAGATTAACTGGAAATATATATTCGTGTGAACGTCGCTGACCTGCTTCGCGACGATTATTTTGCTTGCGAGTTCAGACGGGGCGGAGAGATAACCCACTCTGATTGCCGGAGCTATTATCTTCGAGAACGACGAACAGTAAACGACGGAGCCGCCGCCGTTATCAAGACTTTTTAGAGTAGGCAGCTCTTCCCCCCTGAACCTCAGCTCCCCGTAGGGATTATCCTCGAGAATTATAACCCCGTATTTTTTCGCGAGAGCCAAAACGGCCCTGCGTTTTTCAAGAGAAAGCGTACTCCCCGACGGATTCTGGAAAGTCGGTATAAGATATATTATCTTCGCGTTCTTATACTCAATCAACGCTTTTTCCAATTTTTCTATAGAAATGCCGTCGAAGTTTGACTCGATTTGAACGGGAATCGCTCCGTTCGCCTTAAACGCATTGAGCGCGCCTATAAAAGTAGGCTTTTCGCACAGGACGACATCCCCTTCGTCGCACATGACTTTACTTGTCAAATCAATCCCCTGCTGACCTCCCGCGACTATAATCGTCGTATCGTTTCCGCAGTCTATATTAAATTTATCTTTCATGCGCAGTCTTATTTTTTCGACGAGAGGAGCGTATCCCTCCGTAATCCCGTACTGCAAAGCCAAAACCGGCGTCTTTTCATAGACTATTTTTGAAAGTTCGCTGATTTGCCCAAGCGGAAAAGCGTCCGGCGAAGGATTCCCCGCCGCGAAAGAAATCACCGAAGGGTCGCTTAAAGCCTTGAAAATCTCCCGGATTGCCGACGGTTTTATACTAACCATTTTATCGCTTATTTTATATTCCCGCATAATAATTCACTCCGTTTAATTTATATATTAGTAGGGGCGATTGATAATCGCCCCTACGTTTGACGATGTGGTTTCGCAATGGGTTTAATCCAGATTCTGTATTTTATCGATTAACAAATCTATCTGCCTGTTTACCCTGTTTTCGTTTCTTTCGTAGAACGTGGCCAAAGCCCTGTCGTTGTTGTTCGCGCGTCTGTAAAATTCTATGCCGAAATCCGCGAAATTATATACATCGCCGATGTCGAGAACCCTGTTCGCCAGTATAATATCCAGCATCTCGCTCGACTCGTCGTCCCTTATTCCTTTTGTCCTGAGCGACACGTCGTAATACGCGGGCGTAAGCGTGTATTTCGATTCGGCCGCGAGAGCTTCCATGATTACGGTCGTCCTCTCTATTATTTCTGATTTTCCCGCCGAATTAATGGGGATTGCGAGAGCGCACGAAGTATGGACGTTTACAGTCGAATAATACATAGTATCGTTGGATTCGTATATTTTCGGGATGGGCAGTATGCCGAAGTCCGCGTCCATTCCCCTGAGACGGGGAACCCAGCCGAGTCTGAGCCAGCCGAAGGCCGCCCTGTTGTCGCTGAATATATTTTCGAAAGCTAAATCGGACCAGTCGGAGAACAAAGCCTTCTGAACGTTTCCCGTCACGTCCTCGTCGTAAAGCAAATCCATTACTTTGTCCATCGCGGTATAAGTCTGCTGATTATTAAAAGATAAGAACGGCAGGTCGTTTTCGTCCTTGCTGACCAGTCTCTGACCGGCGGAGTGAAGATAGGATATCATAGCGTCTCCCCATATCAGATAGCCGAACTGCGAATCTGAAGGGTGCATCAATCCGTTATTGTTAAATCTCGCCGTCTCTTTCGCCATTTCGTAAAGCTTGTCTACCGTCCATTTACCCTCTCTTACAAGAGAATAAGGGTCGCCCAGACCGTGGTCCTGCAAAATCTTCTTGTTAAAAACGGTTATCGTCGTAGCGTTGTTGTCTGAAAGCAATATATCCGACAGTAATATAAACAATCTGTTGTCTATACTCATTTCGGCTATAGCCTGCTGATTATACCAGGGTTTATCCAAATCGAGATGCTCGATTTCGGAACTGAACAGATTCATGAAAAATCCGTCCTGCATAAATCCCGCGCTTTCTATGACCCGGGGGCTGAATAAATCATATTCGTTCGTTCCCGCCCTGACTTCGTTTCTTAGAGCGTTTCTGAAATCGTCGTCGTATCTGTGTACCTGATTGAGCGTAATATTATATTTCGATTCGACTACGGCGTTTCTTCTGAAAACCGCGTCGCCTATGACGTTGCCTTCGTCAAGCTCCGGGTTCAAATCGATATTTTCCCATTCGTGCGAACCCTGAACCCCGAAAGTCAGGATATTAAACGTATGACCTCCGAAATCCAGAGCGGGAAGATTCGGCAGTATTTTTTCTTCGCCCTGATTTTCAGCTTCTCCGCCGCCCTGAATATCCGAGTCCGCGTCGGGCAGGTCTCCCGCGCCTCCGGTATTTGCTTCAGGCTCTCCTCCGCACGCCGCGAGCAGCCCGAGTAATATAACCAGTATAACCGAACCCGATATAATTTTAAGCGCGTTTGCAAGTTTTGTTTCTTTCATAAATAAATAACCTCCGTAAATAAATATTTTTTTTATTTTATCTTAATTATAATATTTATATTTGAATTTATTGTCAAGGCTTAATGAATTTTTTCGCATAATATAAGCGTTTTACAGAGATAATAATATAAAAAATACAATCGAGGTAAATATTTATGGCAAAAGCAGGCATGAGACGTCCCGACCCGAAAGAACCTCACGGTACTGAGAGCAATAAAAAAACGCATATCAAAAAAAACGACGCTCCTCCCGTACCCGAAATTCAGGGCAAGGCGAAAAGCGGAAAGCAAAAAGCGGGCAGACCCGGATAAAATAAAACGGCAGATTAATAAATTATGCAGGGACGCGCAACGCGCGCCCCTGCGATTTATACATTACCCCTCAAACATCTGTATAATTTTATCTTTCGGTTTTACTCCCGACGAAATATTCACCACTCTGCCGTCTTTTATTACCGCGAACGACGGTATATTCTTTATATTAAACGCTCCCGCTAGCTCTGGCTGTTCGTCGACGTTGATTTTACATATTTTTTTGTCGCCGCTCTCGTCGGCGATTTCGTCAATCACCGGCGAAACAATCCGGCACGGTCCGCACCAGTCCGCCCAGAACTCAAGCAGCGCCGGCTTGTCTGATTTTATCACTTCCGTTTCAAAATTTTCCATTGTTATATTAACCGCGGGCATATATTTATTTTCCTCCCGTAATTTATTATATATTAATTTTTATAATCCAAGCCCAGCGATTCGCGAAGCCCGCCGATACTGCTTACCGGAGGCTTGCACACGCTGTTTTCGCATATATAAACTTCAGATTTGTTTTTAGTATTATAATTATTATAATAGCCGCCGTAAAACTCTATGTCTGCGGCGAGGTCTTTACCGGCGTGAGCGATTGTCGCGAACGGATTATAAACGGAATTTATTTCAGACAAATAATCTATGAAATATTTGTCGCCTAGTTCTCCCGTTATTATAATCTCCCTCGAAAGATATTCGAGATGCATGAGTCCGCACAGCGCGAAGCTGTGACCGTAAGGCGCGCTCCCGAGATTCTCCGAAAAAAACCTTATGATTTCAACCGCCATCTCCTCAAGTCTGTGTTCACCGAAGAAACGCGAAAGCTTTATGAAATTGCTTATGCTTACGCTGTTTGCCGACGGAACCGCCCCGTCGTATATCTCCCGGGTTCTCGATATTAACTTTTCGCTTTTTCTGCCGCTTAGATATAACGCTCCGTTCTCCCAGAAATTTTCTATTAATATTTTATTTAAATTATACGCAGCGAGAAGATAGATTTTATCAAACGTACTCTGATATAATTCTATGAGACCCCATATCATAAAAGCGTAATCGTCCGAAACTCCGCTGAATTTCGCCTCGCCGTCCCTGTATCTCGTAAAAAGTTCCCCGTCTCTGTCCGTCATCTTTTCGAGAACGAAATCCGCGGCGTTTCTTGCCGAATCTATATATTTTTTATTATTTAAAACCCTGCCGCCGTAAGCGAGCGCGCATATCATAAGCCCGTTCCATGACGCGGTTATTTTATCGTCTTTGAACGGGCGGACTCTTTTTTCCCTGTATTTAAACAGCTTTTTTCTGCAGCCTTCGAAAAACTCCCCGGATTTTTCGCCGTCATATTCGCCGTAATCGAACGCGCTCGATTTTATCAGGTTTAAAATATTTTCTCCCTCAAAATTGCCTTCTTCCGTTATATCGTATCTCGCGCAGAATTTTTCTCCGTCTTTTTCACCCAGTATTTTTATTGCTTCTTCTTTCGCAAATATATAGAATTTGCCCTCGATTCCTTCGGAATCCGCGTCCTCGGCGTTGTAAAATCCGCCTTCGCCTTTATTTATATCAGAAGTCATATCTCTGATTATATACTCAAAGATTTCTTCGGCGGCGCGAGCGTAAAATAAATCTTTCGTACACTGATACGCCTCGCAGTACGCAAGAGCCAGCAGAGCGTTGTCATAGAGCATTTTCTCAAAATGCGGAACGAGCCACGTTCTGTCCGTCGAATATCTGCAGAACCCGAATCCTATATGGTCGTAAATTCCTCCGTTATACATACTCTTTAAAGTCTTTTCCGCGATTTCGAGGGCTTCGGAGTCTTTTTTGCAGTAATAATATCTAATCAAAAATATAAGATTGTGCGGCGACGGGAATTTCGGCGCGTTTCCGAATCCGCCGTATTCTTTATCGAAAATCTTTTTGAACTGATTACAGCCTTTCGTTATAATTTTTTCATAGTCAATATCGATATTTGCGTTTGCTCTCCGTATATCGGGCGTATTTAATTTATTCATTTCTTCTATTACGGCTATGCCGCTGTCGAAAAGGCGCTGTCTGCTGTTACGCCATAAACGCGCGAGCGTTTCCAGAATCTCTGTAAATCCCGGACCCCGGCCGCCGAAGCCGCCGTTTTTCGGAAAGTACGTCCCGGCATATATCGGACGCTTGTCAGTATCCATAAAAACGGACAGAGGCCAGCCTCCGCCGCCGCTGATAATCTGCGCCGCGTTCATATATACGGCGTCGATATCGGGGCGTTCCTCTCTGTCTACTTTTACACAAACAAAATATTTGTTTAAAATTCCGGCGACTTCTTCGTCCTCGAAAGATTCCCTCTCCATTACGTGACACCAATGGCACGCGGAATATCCGACGGAAAGAAAAATCGGCTTATCCTCGCGTTTTGCCTTTAAAAACGCTTCGTCGCGCCACGGATACCAATCCACAGGATTATATGCGTGCTGCAAAAGATAAGGCGATTTTTCATCTATTAATCTGTTAGGCGTTTTAGTTAAACTTGCAGAATTTATCATGACAATATCTCTTTTCTTTAAAAATTTTGGGATTAAAAGTAGGGACGAACTGTGTTCGTCCGTCAAATCCATACAATACCCGCGGACGAACACAGTTCGTCCCTACTCCCCCAATTTAAAAATTTATTAATTTAGAAATATTGTCCCCTTGACCCGGCTAAATTATACGGGAAAATTCTTTTAGAAACTTTTTGAAATCTTCCCCGGTTTCGGGATGCTTAACTCCCTCGATTACGTTTGCCGTAAGAAATCCGAGTTTCGAACCCATGTCGTGGCGTTCTCCCGAGAAAACTTTAGCGAGCATTTTCGCGGGTTCGTTCTTTTCTTCACAGGCTTTTTTAACCAGGGTTTTCATAGCGTCCGTAAGCTGGATTTCGTTGTTTACCCCCGGTTTCTGCTCTCTTAAAATATCGAAAATTTCACGGGTTAATATAACCCTGCCCAAAATAGAATAATTGGAAAAAATCTCTTCGTCCGTCTTTGGTTTTTCGTTCATGTCGTAAACGTAAAATTCGCTGTTATCGCCGCAGTTTTCAACGGGCGTAACTTTAAGCGAACAGTATTTTCGGACTTGTTCGGCCGGCACTTCTTTTACTGCCGCAACGCAGATATTTTTGTTTTTATTATAGACGTCAATCAACTGTCCGGACGCGGGAGTTTCGCCTATAATTATATCGTCTCCGTACATGACTAAAAAATCGTCGCTCCCGATAAAAGATTCCGCGCGCAGAACCGCGTGCCCCAAGCCTTTCGGTTCTTTTTGACGTATATAATAAATATTAGCGAGTTCGGGAATATTTCTCAAAATCTCAAGATTTTTAACGCCGCCTTTATTTTTTAACGCGCTCTCGTATTCCGGCGAGTAATCAAAATAATTTTCGATTGAACTTTTATCCCGTCCGGTAACTATTAAAATATCGGTAATCCCCGACGCGGCCGCTTCTTCGATATTATACTGCATCGCGGGTTTATCGACAATCGGCAGCATTTCTTTAGGTACGGCTTTCGCAACGGGCAGCATCCTCGTGCCCAGACCTCCCGCCAGTATAACCGCTTTCGTTATTTTTTTTGACATAATAATTATATCCCCATTCTATAATTTTAAATATCTTAAATCAAATTTTATACCGTCCTCCGAAACTAATATATCAGCTAAATTTTTATCCTCGATTCTTTTCTGCCCATAGTAACATTCAACCGTATTCGAATCCTGTTCTATATACCATTGTTCCGTGACGGGGCTCGTTGAATATAAATATTTCTTGAACGCCCTGTCGGCCGGACTGTTATCGTCGGACCACACTTCCGCGATTAAATCCGGATAACCCGCGACTCTTGTCTCTTTTTTGTTTATTAAATATTTATTATTCTTAAAGTGCATATAATCCGGCGTTACTATATTTAACTCTCCCATTACGTCCTCTGTGAACTTTTCTGTATTTGTTATATCGTCAAGATTCACAAGCTCGCACAAAGACAATTCTTTTTTATTGCCGTAATAAACTAACGACGAAGATTCCGAAAAATTTATTATTTCTTTTTTCTCGAACAGCTCAAAAGTCGATTTGATTAAATAATCCAACAGTCTGCCGTGTCTTGCCGTCGTTCCTGTTTCAAAAATATTATTCATAAAATTTTGTCCCCCGAATTATTTTTTCTCACTTTCTTATTTCAGTTATCTTCTCTATGCTAATCCCGGTGTAAAACGCCTTTAATATATCCTGATATTTTAACCCCGCAAGAGCCATGTCGTACATTCCCCACTGGCTCAGCCCGACTCCGTGACCCCAGCCTCTCCCGTCGAAAATAAAATCGCTCCCCGAAGAATACGCGCTTACTGAATATCTGCCGTTACCCGTCAAAATATGCAGCTTCCCGTCGCCCGGTGTCGACACAGTAAGCCCGTTCGCCGTTAATATATGCGTCACGCCCGACTCTATATCCCGATTTATTATATTATTACTCCCCGAAATCATAAAACTTCTGAATTTTGAATCCTTATATATATCCATGTTCGCGCTGTTCGCATATTTTGAAAACGCGCTCCTCACAGTATCAGAATTCTGAATCCCGACGCTGTTGCCGTTTATGTCCGTAACCCTTACCCCTTTTATATAATTAGACGACGGAGACCTTTCCGTTATTACTATACTCGCGATATCAGAGTCGAGCCTTCCCCGGAATCTCGAAGCCTGGCCGCTCTCTCCCGTAAGATAGGCGAACAGAGCCGACGGCGAAACTCTGTTTGTCCAAAGCGAGTTGTTTCTTCCCGGGGTATCGTATTTTTCAAGCGGAACTTTTACGCTCGACAAATACGGCAAGCGCATCTGACCTCCCCATGCGTCGTTGTGATTTTCAGTAACCCCTCCGCTCGAAGAGTGATAAACCGATTCTATTATTTGATTATTATAAACGGCGGCTAAATCTTTTGTCGAATCGACGGCAGAATCGGACGCCGCAGTCGCCCTTCTCGCTCCCGCGTAAAACTGGCAGTGCGTACTGTTGCACAGCATAAACCCCGCGTCCGCGTGCCTGCCTGCCGACCTTAAAGAATAAGACCGTACGGCAACAGAAAACGCCTTCTGCGACTCTTCGGGCCAGCTCGGGGATATTTCATACGGCAGCACGCCTTTTATATAATCCTCCAGGCTTATAAGATTTATAACTTCAATTCCCGAACCCGCAGGTCTGTAAATAAACGCTCCCGTATTTAAATTATTCGCGGGAGTAGTGATAAATCCCGCGTTTTCCGACGACAGTTCATAAATCGCATCGCCCGCGCTTAAATTTTTATTTGATTCTGCCGCCGCCGCGGCCGCAAAATTATTTTCGCCGTCTTCATATTCCAGGATTATATCTCCCGTATCGGGATTTACAACTCTTAAAATATTATTACCCGCATGTGAGACTAATATTTTACGGCTGTCCGTATAAAATAAAACATTGAATTTATCCGATGAGTTTCTGCCTACGTAACCCAGTAAAAAACCCGTCTCCGAAGAAGTCTGGAAACTCGTAACCGCGCCGCTCCCGTAAATCAGGCCGATTTTCATATTGGGATTCGATTCGAAAAATTCACCGTCGCTTCCGTAAACGTAAACCGTACCCGAATATATAATATCCGAGCAAAAATAAACGCAGATTAAAATCATAACGACAGCTTTAATATATCTCATAGTCGCCCCTCGCCATTATATAAGCGTTTTCAGAAACTATCGAAATCCCCCTGCCGTCCGCCCTGGGAATCAAGACGAGATGATTAGTCGGTACGCTGTCCCCCTCGAGCAGTTCAAGCCCCGAAGTAAGGTCGGCGAGACCCACCCCGACGTCGCTGCGCTGCGATATAACCGTCGCGGCATATCCCGGACGGAGAATAATCTCCAGCGAGTTTGTCCTCGCCCTGATTTTCTGCCCCCTCCGCAGTTCAATAGTCGCATAACCGCCGGAATCTGAAGAATTACCCGGCAAAACGCCGTTTAAATAACTTAAAGTAATAAGCGGGTCGTCCGCCGAACCCGCCGCCGCATCGGACGCTTGACCGGCGTTTGCGCCAAGCGTCACCGACAGCAGCAAAGCCAGACAGAAAGCAAGAAAAACAAGAACTATTTTTATTTTCAAATCATTATTTTTTAACATATATTAACTTTCCTTTTTTTTTACGCGCGTCAAATAATCAAACCATAAACTTAAACGAACTATATCATAAAACAGCCTTCGCGTATGACTTCGCATACGGTCGGGTGGGGGAAAACGATTTTTTGTACATCCTCAAATCTCATTTTCGTTCCTATCATCATCGCCGCGCCGTAAATTATTTCAGACGCGTAACTGCCTATTATATGCAGACCGATTATGTTTCCCGTGTTTTTTTCGGTAATTATTTTAACTATCCCGTCTCCCGATGAATTTTCCGCAATATATCTGCCGCTGTATTTTAAACTGAACGAGTGGATATTTGCCGCCAATCCCTTTTGCTTCACGCTTTCTGTCGTTTCGCCGACCCCCGCGACCTCCGGATTTGTATATATGACCGACGGAACAGAATTATAATTCACCCTGTCTTTTATACCCAGAATATTATTGACGCAGACCTCGCCTTCGCGATACGCCGTATGGGCGAGCATAGATTTGCCGTTTACGTCGCCCGCCGCATAGACGTTCGCCGCGCTCGTTCTGCCGTAATCGTCCGTAATAATCGCGCCGCGTTCAGTCAGGACGTTTATATTCTCAAGTCCGAGATTTTGGGTCGACGCCCTGCGTCCGACAGAAACCAAGACTTTATCCGTTTTGAGTTCAGAAACTTTTCCCCCGGATTCATATACGACAATATTATTTTTTATTGCCGTGACTTTCGCCCCGAGCTTAAACTCCACGCCTTTTTTAACATAATTTTTATATAATATATCTGCAATTTCACCGTCTATATACCCGCCGATTTTGTCAAGCATTTCTATAACCGTCACTTTTGAGCCGATGGAGTTAAAATAAGACGCCATTTCGAGCCCAATCACTCCGCCCCCGATTACGGCAAGACTTCCCGGAACTTCTTTTAAACTTAAAATCTCGCGGTTAGTCAGACAGAAATTATCCGCGACGCCCTCTTTAATTCCCGGAACAGGCGGCGCGACGGCTTCCGAACCCGTACAGATTAATAAATATTTGCCCGAATAAATTCTGCCCGAAACTTCTATATTAAACCCGTTCTCATCCCTGCCTTTAATAAAAGCCGCGCCGTTTATGACTTCAGCCTTTGCTTTTTTCAGCTTCGACGCAATCCCCGATACAAGACTTTTCACGATTTTATCTTTTCTGTCTATAACGAACGAATGGTCTATTTCCGCTCCCTGAAAACTCACGCCGTAATCTCCGCCGTATTTTGCGTAATCATAGATTTTCGCCGAATACAGCAGGGTTTTCGTCGGGATACAGCCCTCGTTGAGGCAAACTCCTCCGAGAGATTTTTTCTCGACGAGCAGCGTTTTCAATCCGTTGTGAGCGGCGCGTTCGGCTGCGTTATATCCCGCCGGCCCGCCGCCTATTATAATTAAATCATACATATAAAATTTCCCCCTCTACTTCGCAAGCAGCAAATCGAAGTTTTCAAGATTCGCGCATAACTCTTTTAAAAATCTCGCGGCGGGAGCGCCGTCCAGCGCTCTGTGGTCGAACGTCAGAGACAGAGCCATACAGTCGTAGAAAATATCCTGATTATTAACCTGCTTAACCCTTCTCGTTATGTTATTAACCCCCAGAATACACGTCTGCGGCGGATTTATTACCGGAGTGAAACTCTCTATCCCGAGCGAACCGAGATTTGTAACGGTAAACGTACCGCCCTTTAATTTATCGGGGGCGAGCGAACCGTTCTGCGCTTCGGATATAATTTTTTTCGTTTGTTTCGCAAGCTCGTTGAGCGAAAGTTTTTCCGCGCCGGATATAACCGGAACGACAAGACCCCGTTTCGTATCCGCGGCAATGCCGAGATTAACGGCGTTAAAATATCTTATTACTCCAATATCTCCGAGATAATGAGCGTTTACGTCTCTGTGATTTACAAGGGTTTTAGAAACCGCGTATAAAATTATATCGTTGAGCGTGATGTTTTCAAGTTCCAGACTCTGCGCGTTATTTTTAAGCTTTTGCCTGAAATTTAATATCGCCGAAGCGTCGAAGCTTGAATTTAACGTAAGCTGCGCCATTTCAGACAGAGACGTATGCATCGCTTTCGCTATAATTTTACGTATGTTCGGCAGTTTAACGTCGGTATATAATTCTAATAATTCTGATTCTTTTACCGGAATATTATTATTTTCTTCAGGGAGAAGCGCTGCGGTATCTTCGGTAACGCCGGCGGCGCTATCGTCCGCGAAGCGTTCCCCTCCGCTAACTTTTATCAGCTCCGCTATATCCCTTTCTATTATACGACCGTTCGGACCCGTCGGAACAGCCTTGGCAAAATCGACGCGGGCTTGCTTCGCGTAATCTCTCGCGCGCGGTGAAATTTTTACTTCGCCGCCGGAACTCGCCGTAACGCTCGCCGACGCGGTAAAATCCGCTTTTTTTTCTGCAACTTCTTCCGGTTTATTATTATCATTATTATCCTGAATTTTATTCTGCGTCAAAAACGCAGATATATCCTCGCCTTCTTTCCCTATTATCATGACGGAATCGAGACAAGCGACATCGTCTCCCTCTTCGAACAAAACGGAAAGAACCGTTCCCGATAATTTAGACTCTTCGTCAAAAGCGGATTTATCCGTCTCGTAAGAAAATAAAATATCCCCCGTCTCAACAACGTCGCCTTGTTTTTTATTGATTGCCGTAATCAGGCAGCTTTCGACGCTCTGACCCTGTCTCGGCATTATTACAGCTTCGGCCATATGATTTATACCTCCCCTAAAGCTAATAAAACTATTTTATAGAAAATATATTATCATATATTAGACTTTTAGTCAAGAATTGTTTATAAATATATTGTAATATTAAGATTAATAATTTATTTTTTCTGTTTTTTATATTTAAAAGGAGTTATATTTTTATGAAATTCACAAAAAATCCGTTCTCAAAAACAATCCCCGACGAGAGCTTTGAACTGTCGATGAGAAGATACGAAGCGTTTTTTAACGGCGAAGTATACGACAGACCTCCCGTAAGCGTTACTTTCTGGAAAGGGAATAAAGACGCGGTAAAACCCGAGGACAAAACTTACGCCTCTCATCGCGAACGCTGGCTCGACGTTGAACACAGAGCTAAACAGGCGGACTATCACTTTGCCTGCGCTGAATTTTACGCGGACGCTATGCCCGCTTATTTCCCGAATCTCGGTCCGGAAATATTTTCGGCGATATGCGGCTGCAAATATCATTTTATGCCCGAAACGACATGGACAGAGCCGAATATTATTAACTGGGAAAAAGATATTGACAAAGCCGTAGTGAACCGTTCAAGCGAATATTTTATCGCTCTTGATAAATTTATAAGAGAGCTTTTGAAATATTCAAAAGATAAATTCGCGGTCGGCTTTACGGATTTACACGCGGGAGGCGACCATCTCGCGGCTCTGCGCGACCCCGAGATTTTATGCCTCGATTTATACGACAACCCCGAATTTGTAAAGTCTAAAATAAAATCTTCATACGAAGAGTATTTTAAACTATACGAATATTTCTATAATTTAACGACTCTCGAAGGCGAGCCTACGACCTCGTGGATAGGTCTCGTCGTAAACGGCAGATATAACGTAGTGCAGAACGATTTTTCGTGCATGATAAGCAAAAAGATGTTCGACGAGTTTTTTCTCGAAGGCTTAATTACAGAGTGCGAAAAACTCGACAGGAGCATATATCATCTGGACGGACCGGACGCGGTAAAGCATCTCGACTCTCTTCTTGAAATAAAAAAGTTAAACGCGGTCCAGTGGGTATGCGGCGCGGGCAACGAAGGTTTTATGCGCTGGCTCGACGTTTATAAGAGAATACAGAAGGCTAAAAAAGGCGTACATCTGCATATTAACCTTAATGAACTTGACGACGTTTTCGCCAATTTAAAGCCCGACGGCATATGGTTCTCTCACATAGACGGCATAAGAGACAGGGAAACGGCGGCAAAAGTCATAGAGAGAATAAAAAACTGGAAATAAAAAATATATCTTGACAACGTATAGCAATTAATATATAATAGCTGTACAAAAGGAGGTGAAACAATGGCGCAGATAAATATAAGAATAGACGACGACTTAAAAAACAACGCGGAAACTTTGTTTGCCGATTTGGGACTTAATATAACGACGGCGATAAATATGTTCATACGTCAGGCAGTCCGTCAGAGAGGCATACCGTTTGAAGTAACAAAAAATGCCGACCCGTTCTGGAACGACGCAAATCAGGCTCATCTGAGAAAAGTTATAGCGGAATTTGAATCCGGCAAAGGAAAGTTTATAGAAAAAACAATAGAAGAGTTAGAGGCGATGGAAGAATGAGAAAAATATTGCAATTTATGTCGCAAGGCTGGGAAGATTATTTATATTGGCAGACTCAGGATAAAAAGATTCTCAAACGAGTCAATAAATTAATACGGGATATTGAACGGAACGGATATGAGGGTATTGGAAAACCGGAACCGTTAAAACACGGTTTATCGGGATACTGGAGCCGCGAAATAGACGAAACAAACAGAATAGTATATAAAATTACGGACGATGAAATTGTTATTTTTTCCTGTCGTACTCACTACGGAGATAAATAAAAAATATATCGAAAAAACCCATAGGGGCGGGATTATTTTCCCGCCCCCTGAATTTTACGCCGCATAGCGCGCCGGATTTATACAACTGTTATAAAACCGTTGTTATATAACGAGCGAGCAATATTTGATATTATTGAAGTGTTGCATAACGGTTATATAACAGAGGTGGTATTTTTGCCGACAAATAAAGCTCCGTTTGGCTTTAATCTGGAATACGAATATTTACTGAAAATAAAATTTATCGCGAAAAGAGAAACGAGAAGTTTAAGCAATCTTCTCGAACATCTTTGCAAACTGCATATCGAGCAGTACGAAGAAAAATACGGAGAAATAGATATTTCGAAGGAAATAAAGAAATGATTTTTGCGGAACGTCGTCTCGCGGCGGCATTAAGCGTATTTATGCTGACCGTGTTTTTTCTGCGCGTTCTTGAATATAAATTTATAACGGCTGCGGTTATAATCTCGGCTGTTTTGACCGCCGCGTTTATCGCCCTGCGTTTTTCTGTAAAAAATTTAAAAAGCTTTTGCGCTTTGGCTGTAATTTTTAATTTATCTATGTTCGCCGCTCTGCTTTTCTGTTTTGTTCACTATAATATATATCAGAAACCCGTCTTGAATTATGCCGAAAAATACGGGGATAATCCGGTTTATATAAAAGCGGAAATAAAAAACGCCTCAAGTCTTGCTTTTATGTCGTCGTTTGATTTGAAAGTCCTTGAAATAAACGGTGAAAAAGTAAGAAAATTTAATCTTTTGCTCGATATATACGGCGAAGTCGGCGCGGATTACGACGAAATAGATTATATACTTGAAACTTATATTATATTCAAAAGTTTACTGGACGACGTTCCGTCATCTTCAAGCGGGTCTTACTATAAATCCGGAGGGTATTATATATCCGCCGAACACGCCGATATTACCAATATTTCAAATGCGGACGAAGAAGACGAAGAAGACGAAGAAAATCAAACTGGAGACAGGCTTGAATCTCCCGCGTATAAAATCACTCCGCCGAAATCGAGAAGCCTGAATTATTACCTCGAATTAACAAGAAGGCGCGCCGGAAATATATTTTTCAGGAGCGTAAAAATAAAGCCGGGAGACTACGGAACGACTGAATCGGCCGTCGTTTACGGCATATTCACAGGGAATAAAAATTATATACCCCAAAATATAATAAACGATTTCAGAAAATCCGGAATCGCTCATATACTCGCGGTCTCGGGTATGCATCTCGCGATATTATGCGGGATTATATTCGAGCTTTTAAATTATATTAAAACGCATAAAAAAATAATATGCATGATTATAATTTTATTCTGCCTGATTTTTATGGCGTTCACGGGTTTTTCGGTTTCCGTAATCAGAGCGGGAATCATGACGGTTTTATTTTATTCGGCTTTTCTTCTGGGCAGAAAAAGCGACCCTCTCACTTCTCTGCTTATCGCCGGAGTATTTATAGTTTTATTAAATCCCAATAATATTTTAAATACGGGATTCCAGCTCTCGTTCAGCGCGACTCTGGGGATTATACTGATAGTTAATAACGGTAACGTGAAAATCCCCAGAATCGCATACGACCGGAACAGACGCTTGTTTTTCAGAATATTTATTAAAATTTTAAACGGCGTAATTTCTGTTCTGGCAGTTACGGTCGCGGCGACCCTGTTTACCCTGCCGTTCGCCGCGTATAATTTTAAAGCCCTGAGTCTCGTTTCCCCGATTGCGAATATAATAGCCGCGCCGCTTGTTACCGCGATATTATTTTTGTCTCTGTGTATTATGATATTTTCGTTGATTATGCCGTTTGCGGCCGGAGTTTTCGCCGCGCCCGCTTATTTTATCACAAAAATACTGCTGTCGCCGGCAAATTATCTGGCCTCGCTTAAATATTCTTATATCTCTGTCGAAAGTACGAATTTTACGGGGTTTTATTATTTCGCGGCGGCTTTAATCGTCATGATAATATTCTGCTTTTTATTTAAAAGGCGGCTATTATATTTTCTAACCGTAATTATTTTAATTATAACGTCCGGAACGCTGATATATCCGAGAATTATATTCAAAGACAGCGTCCGCTTCGCTTATTATTCGGATTACAGAAACCAGAATATAATAATATTTAACAAAGATTATGATTCTGCCGATATAATAGATATAACCCACGGAAATCTCGCGCATATAAGACCCGTTTATAATATTATTTCCCGAAACGGCGCTATGCGTATAAATTCTCTGATACTAACGGATTACAGAAAAAGGCACGTCCAGATGATAAGGAGATACTTTAACTATTCGGAGATAAAAAAAGTTTACGTTCCCGCGCCGTTAAACGATTATGATTTTGAAGTGTTAAATATGATTTATAATCTGACAGTTACGGGTTCTTTAAATTTTGAGCTTATAAACTACGGAAATTTATTAAAATCGGATAATATTTTAATAAATATTAAAAATTTCGAATATAATAAAATGGCGCATACTTTAGTTGAAATAGACATAGATACGGAAAATACGGTAAGAAAATTATTATATCTGGGAATAGGCTACAAAGAAGGCTATGAAATATATACCGATACGGCAAATAATAATTACGATATTGTTTTTTACGGCTCTCACAAGCATAATTTAAGAGACGACGACTATATAACGGATACCGCCGGTTCTTATGCGGGCGTGTTGTCGGAATATCTTGACAATAATAAAAATATAACGTCGCAGAAGCTCGAAAAAAACGCGGTCGTAACTTACCTTTCGGATTCGGTTCTGTTTTTGGGAGGGGAATCGGGCTCGCCCGTTTTCGAGGCAAAAAAAACCGGGGTTATGAAATATTATCTGAAATAATAATATTTTTTTAAAATAATTTCAAATTGCTATTGACAATAAAAAATTATTGTGTTATAATTACTTTTGTGAAAATTTAATAACGCCGTTAAATCGTTGATTAAGAGTAGTAAAAACGTAGGAAGACGTTCACAGAGAGCCGTCGCGAGGTGAAAGCCGGCAGCGTCGCGCGTTTTGAATGGGCTTATGAGAGCGGAGCGAACAGAATAATTAATAATTATTAATTATTTTAAGTAGTAGCCGACGGGAGCCGACCGTTATATCGGTAAGCATATAATAACCGGATTGTTTTTGATGTATAAATCCGGCGCGAGTATGCGTTAAGCAGGGTTTGGGCATGATTTTGCGTTTTAGTCTATAATTCGCGGACCGCGCCGCAGACCAATGTGGGTGGTACCGCAGAGATTTTTATTTTTTATATTTTAAAAATAATTAACCTTTGTCCCATTTGTTTATTGTTTATAATAGACATGGGCTGAGGTATTTTTTATTTAATAATTTTTATTTAATTTCAAGGAGGAAAAAAACATGAAAAATATCCCGCGCAAAATATATCTTCAGGAGAACGAAATCCCGAAAGTATGGTATAATATAGTTCCCGATATGCCGGAAAAACAAGCGCCGTTTATTCATCCCGGCAAACTCAAACCCGTAGAACTCGAGGATTTGCTTCCCGTTTTCTGCGAAGAACTCGCAAAGCAGGAGCTCGACGAAACCACGAGATATTTCGAGATACCGGAAGAAGTGAGGGAATACTACAAGACGTTCAGGCCTTCGCCTCTCGTAAGGGCGTATAATCTCGAGAAAGAACTTAAAACCCCCGCTAAAATATATTATAAATTCGAGGGTAACAACACCTCGGGCAGCCATAAGTTAAATTCGGCCGCCGCTCAGGTTTATTACTGCAAGAAACAGGGACTCACAAAACTCACGACCGAAACCGGAGCGGGTCAGTGGGGAACCGCCCTCGCTATGGCGTGCGCGTATTTCGAAATGGATTTGACCGTTTATATGGTTAAAGTATCGTTTGAACAGAAACCGTTCAGAAAAGCCGTTATCCAGACTTACGGCGCGAATGTAATAGCGAGCCCGTCCGACACGACGGATATAGGCAAAAAAATACTCGCGCAGAATCCCGGCACCGGGGGAAGCCTCGGCTGCGCGATTTCAGAAGCGATTGAAGCCGCGGTCAAGACAGACAACTGCCGCTACGTTCTCGGCTCGGTTTTGAATCACGTCCTTCTGCACCAGTCGGTAATCGGACTCGAAACGAAAGCGGCTTTCGAAAAAATAGACGAGTATCCCGATATAATTATCGGCTGCACAGGCGGCGGTTCAAATTCCGGCGGACTTATGACCCCGTTCATAAAAGACAAGCTCGACAAAAAACAGTCGCCGTATTTTATACTCGCGGAACCCGTGTCGTGCCCGTCGTTCACGAGGGGAAAATTCACGTACGATTTCTGCGATACCGGAAATATAACCCCTCTCGCGAAAATGTATACGGTAGGCAACGGATATATCCCGTCGGCAAATCATGCCGGAGGACTTCGTTTCCACGGAATGTCGCCGATTATGTCGAAGCTCTATCACGATAAAATCATCGACGAGGCGAGAGCCGAGGAACAGACCAGCGTTTTTGAAGCGGCGACGCTTTTCGCGAAATGCGAAACCATACTTCCCGCGCCCGAATCTTCCCACGCAATCAGGGTAGCGATAGACGAGGCTCTGAAATGCAGGGAAACCGGAGAGGCGAAAACGATATTGTTCGGACTTTCCGGAACGGGATACTTCGACATGAACGCTTACGAGCAGTTCATGGACAAAACGATGACGGACCATATTCCGACGGACGAGGAACTCGAAGCGGGATTCGCGTCTATCCCGAAATTCCCGGGAATAGAATAAATAATATTAAAATATCAAAGCAAAGGGGCGGGGTTTTATTATAATCCCGCCCTTGATTATATTAGCCCTTTTGCGAAATCACGTTACAATCACGTTATTATGTAGGGGCGGCCATTGGCCGTCCGTCTGAAAAACGTCAAAACTGCGTTGATTTTGCGGACGCGCAATGCGCGCCCCTACAATCAGGATTTTAATTTCGCAAGAAGTCTATTGTAATATTATCAGGTCATGGCTTTGTTGCGGAGTCTTAAATTATCCGCGACCATCGCGATAAATTCGGAGTTTGTCGGTTTCCCTCTCGAACTCTGTATAGTATACCCGAATATTTCGGTAATCGTGTCGTAATCCCCCCTGTCCCAGGCTACTTCGATGGCGTGCCTTATCGCTCTCTCAACCCTTGAAGAAGTCGTCGAAAACGTCTTGCCTATCGAAGGGTAAAGCCGCTTCGTGACCGAGTTTATTATGGCCGCGTCCTGCATAACGAGAAGAATCGCGGTTCTCAAATACTGATAGCCTTTTATATGCGCGGGAACCCCGATTTGATGTATCATTTTCGTCACCTGGGTTTCAATATCGGGAGAATTGCGCATACCCTGCTCGTTCATCGCCGAAACGCTCTCCCCCCGAGGGAAGAAAGATTTGTCCCCGGCGAGATTTTTAATTAAATCGTATAGGATATTATAGTCGAACGCTTTGGTCATACAGTAAGCCGGTCCGCTTTTTACTACTTGCGCGAACATATAGGGATTGTTAATCGCGCTCAGGACGATAAAAACGGGTTTATGCTCCTGCGCGGACGACGCGCCGGGTCTGTTAAAATGTCCGACGACGGCGGCGGCGTCGTATTTCGTGAGCCACAAGTCGATTAAAACGACGTCGGGCTTGAATTTGGCTATTTTCGTAATAGCCTCTTCGCCGTTCAGCGCGTCGGGCAGCAGCTCGAACCCCTGCTTTTTAAGGTGTTCCGAGCAAACCGTTCTGAAATCCGAATTTTCATCTGCAATCAATATTTTTAAAGACATAAGTAAAACTCCTTCATATATATTTATATTTTTATATTATAGTTCTTTTGCTCCCGGGGATATAAAATTTATGTACCAGAAAAATTATACAACAAGTATTTATATAAATCAACAGTTTTTTTTAGAGGAATCCGGCGGGTAAATCGAATAATATAACGTTTTTCGGAACAAACGGTCAATTATACCGTTCTAATCGACAATTAACCGCGGAGACTTCGTAAATTCGGCGTAATCATACATCTTGTGTATTAAAATTTTATATAACACAAGATGTAGAATTTAATATATAAATACCCGCGCGCAAAATAAAAACGTATTTACAGGGAAAACGTCGAATAAGACAAAAATAAAGAACGGGAGTTTAAAAACTTACGTTCTTTATTTTCGTTTTGCCGTTCCGCCGGACAATAACAATACGTTCGGGAGCCGAAGGCTATATCTCGTCGTCGAGGACGCTGTGTCTGCTCCTGAACAGGAGCGATACGCACCATATGCCGGCAAGCCCCACCAAAGCGTAAATTATACGGCTGACCGTCGCTCCCTGGCCTCCGAAGAGCCACGCGACGAAATCAAACCCGAAGATTCCCACGGAACCCCAATTCAAAGCGCCGATTATAATAAAAATAAGCGATATTCTGTCAAGCATTTTCTTATTCCTCTCTTTTTATTCTCTTTATTCTCTCGTCATAATCTTTATGCAGTTTAATATATAAATGATTCGCCTGACAATTATTATTGCCTTTGAAAAATTAATTTATGCATTTTATATTTTTTCCCGGCTGTTTATTTGAGTTAATAATATATTTCGTCAAAATTCGGGGGATTTTTCTTTTGCTCTGTGAGAAAATAAAATAAATTAAAATAAATAAAAAATACTTTTCTGGAAATCATATATATAAATTTATATAAATAGACCTCTTGCGAAATCCTTACCATGTAGGGGCGGCCATTGGCCGTCCGTCTGAAAAAACGTCGAAACCGCGTTGATTTTGCGGACGCGCAATGCGCGCCCCTACAATCAGGATTTTAATTTCGCAAGAAGCATAATAAAAAAATTAAGGTGAGTGATTTTGTTTGAGCAGAATATTATCTGTATTTATACTCTCGGCGTTTATTTTATCCGCGGCCGTTTTCGGTCTGGCGGATTTTATCGTTCCCGAAAAAATCACGGTGTTCAACGCCGGGGAAATCGATAAAAATAATTTTATCAAAACGAATAAGGACGATTCCCGAAATCCCGAAGACGGGATATACACGGCCAGCCTGTTCGGCCTTATCCCCATAAAAAAAGTTCAGGTGAATATATTCCCCGAGGCTTCGCTTATACCCGGGGGTATGCCTTTCGGCGTGAAATTTTTCACGGAAGGCGTGGTCGTCGTCGGGGTTTCGGATATAGAAACGGACAAAGGCGCGGTGAATCCGGCGAAAACGGCGGGAATCAAAACATCGGATATCATAACGAAAATAAACGGAATCGAAGTCGGCGGCGTGGAGGAAACCGCGCAGATTATAGAATCCAGCAAGGGCGAGGTCCTTACTCTGGGCGTTATCAGGGACGGCAGAAATATAGAGCTCAAGCTCAAACCCGTATTTTCAGTTTCAGAGAATAAATATAAATCGGGGATATGGCTGAGGGATTCGACCGCGGGAATCGGGACGGTTACGTTTATAAGTCCCGCGAATTACGTTTTCGGAGGTCTCGGACACGGCATATGCGACGTCGACACGGGCAATTTAATGCCGTTAAGAAAAGGCGCTATCGTCGACGCGGATATATCGAGCGCTATAAAGGGCAAACCGGAGGCCCCCGGAGAATTAAAAGGCAAATTCAAAGAAAACATGGGAACCCTTCTCGCCAATACCCAAAACGGAATCTTCGGGATATTAAGCAATATGCCGGTCTCTCCCGAAAACTCGGCGCCGGTTCCCGTCGGTCTGGGTTCGGACATAAAAGAAGGCCCGGCGGTAATATATTCTACGGTGGACGAGTCGGGAGTAAGGGAATTTCAAATCGAGATAATAAAGATATATAAGAATTCGAGCGACTCGAAGAATTTTCTCGTAAAAATCACCGACCCCGAGCTTCTTGAAATAACCGGAGGGATAGTTCAGGGAATGAGCGGCTCGCCCATCATGCAAAACGGTAAAATAATCGGCGCGGTTACCCACGTGCTGGTAAGCGACCCGTCCAAAGGCTACGGCATATCGATGGAAAATATGTTCTCTTCGATGCCCGACGTCCTGAAATAATATAAAAATAATAAAAATTATAATAAATCTCTGAAAATACGGGTAAATATTTGTTGTTTATTAATAATATAGAAATATTGGATTTAATTTGTTATAATATAATTGATTTAATAAATTCTTGAGAGGTGTTTTTATGGCTGAAAATCCGACGATAACTTTTTCAATAAAAAACGAAGTGGAAAGGCAGATGAGAACCGCCCTGTCCGGCGTCTATGCGTCGCTTCTTGAAAAGGGTTACAATCCGACGGACCAGATAGTGGGGTATCTGCTTTCGGAAGACCCGACGTATATCACCAATTATAACAACGCGAGAACTGAAATACGGAAAATCGACCGCGACGAACTTCTTAAAGCCATGGTTCAGCATTATCTGGGCATAAATAATACCGGAAAAACCGGAGTATAGATATGACTTACGCCGGTTTTCCCGTGAGAGACGCGGACGGAAACATAAAGGAAACGCTGAAAGTTTCGGAGCTGTGCTTCGGCTCTCTCTGCATCGGTCCGCTGCAGTCCGGCCTTTCCGTACGGGACGGCGCGGACGTTATACGGCGCGCTCTGGAACTCGGCGTGAATTTTATCGATACCGCCCAGATATACGGAACTTATCCGTATATAAAGGCCGCCCTTAAAGATTACGGCGGCTGCGGCGAAAGTAAAAATAAAATAATTATCTCGACGAAGACTTACGCGCACACGCGAAAACTTGCGGAAGGCGCGCTCGAAGAGGCGCTGAACGAACTCGGCAGGGATTATATAGATATTTTTCTGCTGCACGAACAGGAAAGCGCGCGCACGATATACGGTCATATCGAAGCTTTGGAGTATCTGTTCGAACGGAAAAAATCGGGCGCGATAAAATCCGTCGGTATTTCGACGCATCATGCCGCGGGGGTTTCGGGGGCGGTCGAATTTAACGGGAGTTATAAAGGCGGGAGCAGGCTTGAGGTTATTCACCCCATGTATAATATGACCGGTTTGGGAATCATACCGGAAAAAAACGGCGCCGGAACTCCTCTGGAACAGATGGACAGGGCTCTGACCGAGGCGAAGAATAATGATTTTTTTGTCTTTTCGATGAAGCCTCTGGGCGGAGGCAATCTTTTCTCCCGGGCGGGGGACGCCCTGGCTTTCTGCCTTGACAAAAGTTTTATAGACTGCGTCGCCGTGGGTATGAAAAGCATACTCGAAGTCGAGGCGAATATAAAATTTTTCGAGACGGGGAAATTTACGGACGAATATTACGCGTCGGATTTCAAAGAGAAACGGCTTCACACGGACAGCTGGTGCGAAGGCTGCGGCAAATGCGTTGCGGCGTGTCCGTCGAAGGCGCTTTCGATTTTCTGCGCGGGAAAGGCCGTATGCGACCGGAGCAGGTGCGCGCTCTGCGGATACTGTTCCCGGGAGTGCGGCGTCTTTGCCATAAAAATAATATGATTTATTTAATTTATTTTACAGAAAGGAAAAATAATGAGCGAAAAGAAACAAAGCGCAGAGCCGACAAAGCCGGTTCAGGCGGCAGCGCCCGCGTCCGCGCTTAAATATAAAGGCAGGCCGCTCGTAAGAAAAGGCGACGTCATATGCTACGGCGACGCGAAATCCGACGATTACGTCCTCGTTCTCGATATTAAAGAAAAAAAGCGGGAAAAAGGAATCGAAACGGCGTCGGACGTTCTGATATCTATTCAAAGTTCGGACCCGGAATTGAAAGAAACGGTTAAATTCGGCAGAAAAGAATCGCTTTACGCGGCTTTTGAAATCGGCGAGATATGGCTTGAAAGCTATCTGAAATAAAAAAATAAGGGGATTTTTAAATATGATTCTGAAAAAATTTGGGCGGGCAGTTATATGCGCGTTAGTTTTGGGTCTGGTTTTAATAACTTTAAGCTCATGCGCGCAGACCGGTCAGGTCGCTATGACTTTGACTTATAACAATAACACAAGCGAGATTTCGTCGAACATATACAGTTATTACCTGAGCTATACTAAAACTATGACTCTCGCGAATCTGTACGGTTCAATCGGTTACGGTATTCAGGATATAGTAAACATGGGGGATATCGATATTCCGGATTACTGGGCGAGTCCGGCGAACGAGTTTCAGACCATAGGAGAGGCCGTCAAGGAACAGGCGGAGACGACCGTCAAGCATTTTCTCGCGATTGCGGCGTACTGCAAAGAACATAAGCTCGATATTTCGAGAGAAACCCGTAACGACATAGACGAATCGATTAGAAATCTAATCAACAGCGAAAAATACAGACGGTCGAAAGCCGCTCTGAACGCCGTTCTGATAAGATTTAACATAGATGATTCGATACTTAAAGAAATAAGAAGACTCGAAGCCCTTACCGGAGTGTTTTCGAGACACGCGTTCGACCCGGAAAACGGAGGCAGGGAGATTTCCGGCGCGATGATAGAGGCGGCGTATTCCGAAATGTGTTCGAGGGTTAAGCATATATTAATAAAAACCAGCCCCGGAACAAGAGACGCCGAGGGAAACGATATAGAATATACGGCAGAAGAAATGGCCGAAGTCCTGGCGAAAATCGAGGACATATACGAAAGGGCGTCGGGCGGAGAGGATTTTGACGGTATGCTGTCCGAATCCGCCGACAGGATGACCGCGGAAGGTTATACGGTGAGGGAGGACACTCCTTTCGTTCCCGAGTTTCTGCATGCCGCCTTTGACATGGAAATAGGAGAAGTGAGAAAAGTCGAAACGAGTCACGGTATTCACATAATGAAGCGCTTCGAGCTGCTTCCTCCGGAGGAGGCGGTTAATCTTAACACGGGAGAATCGTGGTATTCGGCTATATCGAAGGACTTGATGTCTTACCTGACGGCCGACATACTCGCGCCGTATATAAGAGAAATAGAAACAAACAGAGCCGAGACCGATTTGTTCGATATAGTATCGAGCGAGATTATGTTCGACTGCCTGGAAATACTGCAGTAATAAAAATTCAGGAAAGCTATTGACAAACGGGCTTATTTGAATTATAATAGAAGAATATAAAATTGAAGGAGTGATAAAAAATGGCTGTGCCGAAAACCAAGACGTCTTCCGCGAGGCGCGATAAAAGACGTTCGAACGTGTGGAAAATTTCTATGCCGGGCATGGTAAAGTGTTCGTGCGGCGAATTCGTTCTGTCCCACAGGATATGCAAAGCCTGCGGAAAATACGGCGGAGAAGAAAAAATTAAAGCAGAATCATAAAGTCAAAGACCCGTAAGCGCGGACTGTGTTCGCCCAAAATCTATTTTATGCCGTTAGGCGGGCGGACCGGGTTGTTCGCCCCTGCGATAGGGAAAGGCGCATGAGCTCCTCTCCCTTGTTGTGTTTGCGGCGGGAGTATCTGTTTATCATGTCAAAAATATCAAAAAGTTTTAAATACGACGCTTATATGCGCGGCAGAAAAAAAGAGTGCAGAAACAAATGCATATTTTGTTTCATAGACCAGAATCCCCGAAACTGCGTGAGAGAGACGCTGTATTTTAAGGACGACGACGAAAGGCTGTCTTTTCTTTACGGCAACTATATCACCCTGACAAATCTTGACGGCGCCCAAATTGACAAAATAATAAAAATGAGGATTTCGCCGGTAAATATATCGGTCCACACGACAAATCCGGACTTACGGGTTAAAATAATGGGAAACGAACGCGCGGGAGAGGTTTTGGATTATATAAAAAAGCTGGCTGAAAATAATATTAGTATAAACGCGCAGATAGTTTTGTGCAGGAATATCAACGACGGAGACGAATTAAAGCGGACGCTCGAAGATTTATGCGGGTATTACCCGTCGCTTCAGAGCATAGCCGTAGTTCCCGCGGGGCTTACCAAATACCGGGAAGAGAATAATTTGTATAAACTCGAGCCGTTTAATAAACGGGATTGTGAAAAAATCATAGAAATTGCAGATAGATACGGCGGAGAGAATTTAGATAAATATAATTCGAGACTGATTTACTGTTCCGATGAATTTTACTTAAAAGCAGGGAAAGAAATCCCGGACGCGGAATATTACGAGGATTATCCCCAGTATGAAAACGGCGTGGGACTGATGAGAAGTTTCAGCGACGATTATTATAATTATGATAAAGACTGCCGGCTCGCAAAGCGTAAAATCGTTTCCGTCGTCACAGGGGAAGCGGCGTATGATTTAATAAAGACTCTGGCGGACGATTTAAATAAAAGATTTGAGAATCTGGATTGCAGGGTATATGAAATAAAAAATGATTTTTTCGGAGAAGAAATAACGGTCGCGGGTCTGATTACGGGAAGGGATATTATAGAACAGCTTACGCCTCATAAGAAAAATTTAGGAGACGAATTGTTAATTCCGGCTGTGATGTTAAGACATGAGAGAGATTTATTTTTGGATAACGCAAGGGTTGAAGATATAGAGAACGCTCTCGGGGTAAGGGTAGTTATAGTGGAGAACAATGCCGGGGATTTTATAGAAAAGGTAATAAGACATGGATAGAATATACACAATTGAAGAAATAAAAAGAATTTCTGTACCGGTCGCTGAAAAATTCGGCGTTAAAAAACTTGCGCTGTTTGGTTCATACGCGCGCGGAAGCCAGAAGAATACTAGTGACATTGACTTTATTATTGACAAAGGAAATATTAAGGGCTTGAGGTTTTTTTCTTTTATAAATAATTTAGAAGACGAATTCGGAGTTCGCGTTGACGTGATTACTTACGATAATTTAAAGGAGTCTCTTTTTGAAGAAAATGTTTGGGAAGACGAGGTAGTCTTATATGAGAGATAGAGATTTGACAGTTCTGAAAAAAATTATTATTTATATAAATCAGATAAACGGTACTATTTCGAGATTTAAATTAAATTTTGATAAGTTTAAAGACGATTATGTTATGAAAAACGCGATTGCCATGTGTCTTTTGCAAATAGGCGAGTTATCCGGCAATTTAACCGACGAATTTAAGACGGAGCACAATAAAATGCCTTGGCGTGATATTATAGCTTTCAGAAACAGAGCGGCTCACGGATATGGCAGTATGGATATAGAAATTATATGGGATATAGTAACAGACGATATACCTGATTTAAAAATCTACTGCGAAAATATTATAGAAGGACGGTAAGCATGAGTAACAAAATAAAATCAAAACCCATAGCCGCAATCGTCGGCCGGCCCAACGTCGGCAAGAGCGCGCTGTTCAATAAAATAGCGGGAAGAAGAATTTCGATAGTCGAGGATACTCCGGGAGTGACCCGCGACAGGATTTACTGCGACGCCGACTGGAACGGAAAAGAGTTTACGCTTATCGATACCGGGGGTATCGAGCCTAATACCGACGATTTGATTTTGAAAAGCATGAGGGAGCAGGCGAAAACGGCAATCGAACTCGCCGACGTTATTATTTTCGTCGCGGATTTGAAAAGCGGACTGACCGCGAACGATTCGGACGTAGCCGCGATGCTTCAGAAAAGCGGCAAGCCCGTCGTCTTGTGCGTAAACAAAGTCGATTCGGTCGGAGCGGTTCCCCCTGAGTTTTACGAGTTTTACGAACTCGGACTCGGAGAGCCTTTCCCCGTCTCGGCGCTTCACGGCTCGGGCACGGGCGATTTGCTTGATGAAATCGTCGCTTTGATGCCGGAAAACGACGGAGAGACAGAAAAAGAGAATAACGGGGGCGTGATAAAAGTCGCAGTAATAGGCAAACCGAACGTCGGGAAAAGCTCGATTGTGAATAAATTTCTCGGCGAAGAGAGAGTGATTGTTACTGATATTCCCGGAACGACCCGCGATTCGATTGACCAGTATTTTGAAAATCAATACGGCAGATATATATTTATAGATACGGCGGGCATACGCAGACAGAACAGGATAGATAATAACATAGAGAGATACAGCGTTTTAAGGGCGAAAGCGGCGGTCGAGAGGGCGGACGTGTGTTTGATTTTAATAGACGCGGAACAAGGACCGACGGCGCACGACGAGAGAATCGCGGGAATCGCCCATGAAGCGGGAAAAGCTTCGGTTATAGTGATAAATAAATGGGATTTGATAGAAAAAGACAATTCGACCGTGAAAAAATTCACTCAGGATATAAAAAGCGCGTTCGCGTATATGAGTTACGCGCCGGAGATATTTGTTTCGGCGAAAACGGGGCAGAGAATCGCAAAGATTTTTGAAATAATAAATTCTGTTTACGAACAGTCGTCGAAGAGAATAACGACGGGAGCGTTGAACGACGTTTTGAGCGAGGCGGTCGCGAGAAGCCAGCCGCCGAGCGACAGAGGCAGACGTTTGAAAATATATTACATGACCCAAACGGGGGTAAATCCGCCGGTATTTGTTTTATTCGTGAACGATTCCGAACTGTTTCATTTTTCGTATCAGCGTTATCTTGAGAACAGAATAAGAGAGACGTTCGGATTCGAAGGAACGCCGGTTAGATTTGTGATAAAAAACAGAAGTCAGGGGGATATTTGATTATGTCTGAATTATTTAAACTCGGATTGTGCAATAAATATTTTCAGGGCAGCGTGATTCACGTAATGATTGGGTTCGCCGCGGTTTTGATTATCGGATATCTTCTCGGGAGCTTGAATTTCGGGGTGATTATATCGAGAATGTTTTATAATGACGACGTGAGAAAACACGGCAGCGGAGGCTCGGGAGCGACCAATATGCTCAGGACTTACGGCAGACTGCCGGCGGCGGCGACTTTTCTCTGCGACGGGTTAAAGACCGTTGCGGCGGTATTTGCGGGAGCGTTGTTTTTGGGGATGTATAACGCCGATTTTATAAGCTATAACGGCGTATTGTATTCGGGCGCGGCGGAATTCGAGCGCGCGCTTATAGAAATGTACGGGGAGAACAGACCGACTATAATAGTGCATATGTACGAGGGATTCGCCGGAATGTATATCGGGGGGATAGCCGCCCTTCTCGGTCACGCTTTCCCTGTTTATTACGGATTTAAAGGCGGCAGGTGCGTCGCTTCGACGTTTTTTCTGGTTCTTTTGACGGAGCCTCTCGTCGCCGTCATGTGTCTCGCGATTTTTATCGCTATAGTTTGGGTTACTAAATATATTTCCGCCGGTTCCGTTATGTGCGTTATCGTTTATCCGCTGATTCTAAACAGGTGGACAGGCTCGGGACTGCATAATCTCGCCGCTATATTTATCGCTCTGTTTGTTGTTTATCTGCACAGGGAAAATATAGTCCGGCTGATAAACGGCAGGGAGAATAAAGTTAATTTCAGGAAAAAAGAGAAAATATAAATGCGTATAGAATGTAAAAACTTGTCTTATATATACGGACAGAGAACCCCTTTTGAAAAAACCGCGCTGGATAATATAAATATATCGATTGAATCGGGCATAGTAACGGGGCTTATAGGACACACCGGGTCGGGGAAATCTACCCTCGCCCTGCTTATATGCGGACTTTTGCGGCCTACTTCGGGAAGTATTTTTATAGACGGGGAAGAGCTGTACAAAGCCGAAAAGGACGGGAATAAAAAAAGAAGGGGAATTAAAAAATCCAACAGAAAAAGTTCTGAGAAGATGAAATTTAAAGCGGGAATCATATTCCAGTATCCGGAATACCAGCTTTTTGAAGAAACCGTTTATAAAGACATAGCCTACGGGCCGTCCAATATGGGTTTATCAAGAGAAGAAATAGATAGAAGAGTGAGAGACGCGGCCGAATTTGCGGGGATTGACTCAAATTTGTTTGAGGCGAGTCCGTTCGAGCTGTCGGGAGGACAGAGAAGAAGGGCGGCTATCGCGGGAATTATCGCGATGGACCCCCCGGTGTTGATACTCGACGAACCCGCCGCCGGGCTCGACCCCAGAGGCAGGTCTGAAATACTCGGCGGACTGCGCGAGTATCAGAAAATAACGAAAAAAACGATGATTATGATATCCCATTCAATGGAAGATATGGCGAAGTACGCGGACAAAGTCCACGTTTTAAAGAACGGCGCCGCTTATCTTTACGGAACAATCGAAGAGGTTTTTTCAAGGGCCGGGGATTTAAAGAAAGCGTCGCTCGACGTTCCTCAAATTACCAATTTATTTCTTGAACTCGGCGAACGCGGTCTTGAAGCCGGCTGCGGCGTATACGATATAAAAAAGGCAAGGGACGGAATTATAAAGCTTCTCGGGGGAGGGGAATATTAGATAAAATGCTTAACGACGTAACTCTGGGTCAGTATTTTCCCGGTGAATCGGCAATACACAAGCTCGACCCCCGAATGAAAATTATAATTACGATTATATATATTACGGCGATTTTTATGGCAAAGAATATATATGTTTTATCGGGGGTCTTCGCCGTAAATATAGTAATAATAGCTTTGTCGGGAATCCCGTTTATAATTATATTGAAAGCGTTGAAGCCGCTGGCGTTTATTATCGCGTTTACTTTTATTATAAATATTTTTTCAGGGGAAATCCCGCTTTTTGAAATAGGATTTATGAGAATTTATCTCGACGGCCTTGTAAACGCCGTGTTTGTCGTCGTCAGAATCGCGGGTCTCGTAAGCGCGACGTCGGTTTTTATAAGTTACACGACTTCTCCGGCTATGCTTACGGACGCGATAGAGAGACTCCTCTCTCCGCTGAAAAAAATAAAAGTTCCCGTCCATGAGTTTGCCATGATGATGACTCTGGCTTTGAGATTCATACCTACTTTAATCGAAGAAACCGAGAAGATTATAAACGCGCAGAAGGCGAGGGGAGCGGATTTTTATTCGGGGAATATATTAAAAAGGGCGAAGGCCCTTATTCCGGTGCTTATTCCGCTGATTGTTTCGGCGTTCAGGAGAGCGGACGAACTCGCTACGTCGATGGAATGTCGCTGCTACAGGGTAGGCGAGGGAAGGACGAAAATGAAAAGCCTGAAATATTCGGCGGGGGATTTCGCGGCGCTAGGCTTAGCCGCGGCGTTTATTACGGCGATAATTATTCTGCCGGAGATTATCGGAGGGATTGGTTAGGTGAGCTGTTATCGGGCAAAAAGAGTATTGCTGACGATGAGATTCGACGGCGGGGGATTTTACGGCTGGCAGGCGCAGAGCGGAGGCAATACGATACAGCAGACGCTTCAGGACGCGGCGCAGTCGGTATTCGGCGAAAGGCTTGGAATTTCGGGCTGCGGCAGAACCGACGCGGGAGTTCACGCATACGGCTACTGCTGCCACTTCGATTTGCCTCAGGCTAAAGAGAATTTTCCTCTGGAAAGGCTCGCGAACGCCCTTAATTCTTATTTTATATCAAGAAATATAAAAATCTCAATTACCGGAGTGAAAGAAACGGACCCTGATTTCCATTCGAGATATTATATAAAATCAAAGGAATATATATATATAATACAGAATAATAAATACAGAGACCCGTTTTACTGCGGTAAAGCGTATTATTATTTTAAGCCGCTCGATATAGATAAAATGCGCGAAGCGGCGCGCTATCTCACCGGAGAGCATAATTTTGCGTCTTTTATGGCGGACAGGTCGGATATTAAACCCGACGAAGCGGTAAGAAATATGCATGAAATTAAAATAATAGCAAAAACCCTTGAAACGGGGACGAATTTAGCGGAAATATATATGGCGGCGAGCGGGTTTTTATATAAAATGGCAAGAATAATAGCGGGAACTCTGCTGGAAGTAAGCGAAGGGAGAATAAAAACGGATGAACTGCCCGCTATAATAAACGCAAGAGACAGAAAAAAATCGGGAAGAACCCTTCCTCCGTACGGATTGTACTTGAATAAAATAAAATATTATGATAAAATAGAAGAAACAGAAGCGATAGAAACGACGGAGACGAAAACGAGGGATAATTAATTTATGATAAGGGATAATAAAACGGACGGGATTCCGCCGCAGAATAGGCGTCATATCGAAACGTCTTATAAAATCAAGCTGGCAAGGTTTATCGCGGTGTTCGCGCTCGCGTCGGTCGCGGCCGCGGGCCTGCTCTTCAACTCCGGCGAATTGTCCGCTGATAGTTTTAACTATCTTTTGAGATACATAAATATAATCGGTTCAGGCAGGTCTGAAAAATCCGAGTTTTACGCCGAAATCGGCGAAAATTCCAAGGCCGCCGCGGCTTATTACAAAAACGGCGTCGCCGTAATCAGAAGAAACCGGCTCGATATTTATGAAACGAACGGCGTCAGGAGAAATCTATCGCTTACGCCCTACTCGAATCCCGTCGTGACGGCGTCGGACAAATATATAGTAGCGTACGATTTGGGAACGAATAAAATGGAAGTGTTTAATTCTTTCTCAAAATTATACGAATACGGAGGGGATTCGCCGATATACGGCGCGTCGGTCACGGACAGGGGAAATATCGTCTATATAACG
This sequence comes from Oscillospiraceae bacterium, assembly GCA_009777355.1. GTDB lineage: Bacteria > Bacillota > Clostridia > Oscillospirales > WRJC01 > WRJC01. The sequence continues at coordinate 105,488 of WRMA01000001.1, forward strand.
TCGGAACCCGAGAGAGGGGGATACAAGTCGGCGGTATATGTGAAAAACAGTAATTTCAGCGACGTTTTCAAATGCCGGTTCGGAGAGGATTTTATAGTAAGCGCGGATATAGACGACAGGGCGCAGAAGCTTGCCGTAGCGGGGTTTTCCGCGAAAAACGGAGATTATCTGGGCAGAATTATACTCTATGAAACAAATTCGGAAGAACCGGCCGGTATAATAGAGGTAACGGGGCAGCAGCCTTACCGGGTCAAACTGAACGGGGCGGGAATCTTCGCGGTTTTTGAAAATTCGTTCGGGGCTTATGATTTCGGCGGAAACGCTCTGTTAAATTATGATTTCGCCTACAGAAGCATACGCGCGGCGTCGCTTACGGAAAAATTCGCGTCCGTCGTCCTGACCGAAAAAACTTTGGGAGCTAACGACAGAATATTGATTTTTGACGAAGCGGGCGGTATCATATACGACGAAACGACCGGAACTGAAATAAAAGACATAGGATTTTCCGACGATTATAAGTTTCTGTATTTTTTAACCCGGACGGGTCTGTACGCGGTAGATACCGAACGCAAAACCTGCGAGCTGGTTACGGACGAGTACGACGAGACGGCGGATAATATAATTTACGCGAACAATAAGAATATATTTTTATCGGGGATTTTAAAAATAAGCATCGCGGACGCGCAGACTCGCGCGGCGGGAAGTTTAAATTAAGTTAAGTTAAATTAAAAAATACGGAGAGGGGAATAATAATTTTATGAGCGTTGTTTTAGATATAGTAATTGCGGGAATAATAATTCTCTGCTTTTTCGCGGGATACAGAAAAGGTCTCGTAAAAACGGTTATGGGGCTGGTTTCTTTCGCCGCGGCGTTTATCATGGCAAAAACGTTCAGTCCGCAGCTGTCCGGTTTTATATATTCAAGATGGGCGCACCCCGTACTCGCGTCGTCCGCGGCTGAACGCATAGAAAATTTTCTCTCGCCGAGTGTCACCCTCGACGCGATCGTTTCGGACGTCAGCCCTCCCGGTAACTTTATAGATTTAATCAACGGCTACGGGTTCGGGATTCCGGACGTAAAGGCGTGGCTGGGAGAAGCGGCGTCCCGGGGAGCGGGCAAGCTCAGCGAATACGCCGCGTCGTATCTGGTCGCGCCCGTCGCCAAAGGCATATCGGATTTCACGGCTTTCGCTCTGGTTCTCGCCGTCTCTCTGATTCTGGTCAGAATCGTGACCGGAATCATAAACAATATAGTAAAACTTCCCGGGCTCAATTTCGCGAACAAAGCGGGAGGGGCGATTGCCGGAGGTCTTTACGGAGCCGCCGTAAGTTTTATATTTGCGATACTCGCTTATTATATACTGCCCTATCTCGCGGCGAATACTTCGCTTGTTCCGGGAGGTTCGGTCTCTGAAGTTATAGACGGAACGGTTCTGTTCAAACTGCTGCTTAACGCTTTACCCCTGAATCTTGCGTAACGATAGACCCTTGCGAAATCACGTTACTATGTAGGGGCGGCCATTGGCCGTCCGTCTGAAAAACGTCAAAACTGCGTTGGTTTTGCGGACGCGCAATGCGCGCCCCTACAATAGGGATTTTAATTTCTCAAGAAGTCTAATAATATTTCTAAAATTATTATTGTTAAATAAATTATAATACGGCGATAATATTTTTGTGATAGAATTAATAATTGGTAATTTGTAATTTATAATTATGAAAGATAAATCAAAATTAAAATATATTCCGAATATATTGTCCGGCATAAGGATTTTACTTGTTCCGGCGTTTATATATTTGTTTTTTGAGTATTATGACAAACAGATATACGTTCCGCTGTGCGCGTTTTTGTTTGCGGGCGCGACGGACGTAGCCGACGGCTATCTTGCGAGAAGAAACGGCTGGATAACGAATCTGGGGAAACTGCTGGACCCCCTTGCCGACAAGCTTATGCAGTGTTCGGTGCTTATATGCTTCGCGGTGAAAATCCCCGTTCTTTGGTGGCTCGCGGGAATGTTCGTGTTAAAAGAACTGTTTATGATATGCGGCGCTCTTATCGTGCTGAAAAAGATAAAAGTCACGGTAAAATCCCATTGGTACGGCAAAATCACCACGGCTGTCTTTTACGCGGTAGCCGTACTTGTTTTTGTGTTCGGGATGGACGGAAGGACGGCCATCGCGGTATTTATGCCCGCGCTGGTTCTGGAAATGTTCTGTATGGTGATGTATATATTCGACACGTTAAGAATTAGCGCCGATTTAAAGAAAAAAGAAAGTGAGCGGATTTAAAATGAATTTATTTCAACTTTGCGACAGATGCAAAAAAAACATGGCCGTCGTATTTTATTATACCCAGACCGAAGGAAACACGACGAAAAACGGCGGGCTGTGCATTTCCTGCGCGCGCGCCCTAAAGATTCCCATACCCACCGCCGACATACTTGAAAAGCTGGGTATAAGCGAGGAAGATTTCGAATCGATGACCGAAGAAATGACAAATATACTGCAGCTGCCTCCTGAAATGGGAGGTTTTGAGGACGGCGCCCCTCCCGGGAATTTTAACCCGCTCGGAGTTTCGCCGGACGAATTTATGAACATACTTAAGGACAGCGGGGATATCTTCCCCAACTTATCGGATATGCCGGATTTGCAGAAGCTGTTGTTTTCGAAAGAAGACGGCGTTAGTAACTCTAACAATAATAACAACAATAATAATAATACTGATAAATCGGGTAATTCGAATAAGCCGAACGCTCAAAGCCGTTCGAAAATAAAGGAAGAGAAAAATAAAAAGCCGAACCCCAAACGTAAAAATCTCGAGGCTTTCTGCATGGACCTCACCCAAAGGGCGAGAGAGGGGAAAATAGATAATATAATCGGCAGGGAGAGAGAGCTGGACAGGATTATTCAGATATTGTGCCGCCGGCAGAAAAACAATCCGTGTCTCATCGGGGAGCCCGGCGTGGGAAAAACCGCCATAGCGGAAGCGCTCGCGGTGAAAATAGCGTCCGGAAAAGCGCCGGTCAAGCTTGAGAAAAAAGAAGTGCATCTGCTGGATTTGACCGGGATTGTCGCGGGAACTCAGTTCAGGGGGCAGTTCGAGAGCCGCATGAAAGGTCTTATCGAGGAAATAAAAAGACTCGGCAATATAATTTTGGTAATCGACGAGGCGCATACTATTATAGGAGCGGGCGACGCCGAAGGCTCGATGAACGCGGGGAATATATTAAAGCCCGCCCTGTCGAGAGGGGATATTCAGGTAATCGGAGCTACCACGCTCGGCGAGTACAGAAGATTTATAGAGAAAGATTCCGCCCTTGAAAGAAGATTCCAGCCGATTGTAGTAAAAGAACCGTCAATCGACGAAAGCGTCGATATGATTTTACAGACGAAAAAATATTACGAGGATTTTCACGCGGTAAAAATATCGGAAAACGCCGTCAGGCAGGCCGTGATTTTATCGGAGAGATATATAACGGACAGGTTTCTGCCCGATAAAGCCATCGATTTACTCGACGAGTCCGCGGCTTACGTCGCCGTAAATTCTGATATTATAGAAAAAACGGAGCGTCTAAAAGAGTTGATTGACGAAATAAATTCTGAAATCGAAATTATAGAATCAGGCGAGAATATGCCGGCAGAGCCGGAAGCCGCGGCTGAAATGTATCAGAGACACGCCGATTTGAAACAAAAAAGTTTAAAATTACCGCATGAACTTGATTTACTTTTGAAAGAAAGGGCTAAAATAGAGATAAGCGCGGAAGATTTGGCTCAGGTCATAGAGAAATGGACGGGGGTTCCCGCAAGCAGCATAACCGAAAACGAGTTTACGAGGTTAAACGGTCTTGAAAGCCGCCTTAAATCGAGACTCGTGGGTCAGGAGGAAGCGGTCGGCGCGGTAGTTCGCGCGGTGAAGCGTTCGAGAGTAGGGATAGCGTATAAGAGAAAACCGGTGTCGTTTATATTCGCGGGAGCTACGGGAGTGGGGAAAACGGAGCTTGTCCGTACTCTCGCCATGGATTTGTTCAACAGTCCGGAGTCTTTAATCAGGCTTGACATGAGCGAATTTATGGAAAAACACGCAGTATCGAGAATTATAGGAGCGCCTCCCGGATATATCGGGTACGACGAGGCGGGGCAGCTTACGGAGAAAATCAGACGCAAGCCGTATTCCGTTATTTTATTCGACGAAATCGAAAAAGCCCACCCCGACGTAATGAATATATTACTGCAGATTCTTGACGACGGAAAAATCACGGACGCTCACGGACGGGAGGTAAATTTTGAGAATACAATAATAGTTATGACGACGAACGCGGGTTCTAATTTAAGTATGGCGTCTCTGGGATTTTCCGAAAGCGAGGGAAAAGCGGCCGATAACAAAACGCAGAAAGCGCTGTCTGATTTTTTACGGCCGGAGTTTTTGAACAGAGTGGACGAGATTATAACGTTCAGGTCGCTGACCGAGGAAGATTTCGCGGAGATTTCAAAAATTATGCTGGGAGATTTAAAAAAAGCGCTTGACGAGAAGAGTATAGAGTTTGCGTATACGGAAGAAGCGGCGAAAGTCATAGCGAAGAAGTCATACAGTAAAAAATATGGCGCGAGAAATCTGCGGCGGCTTATCCAGACGGAAGTCGAGGATAAAATGGCGAATTTGATTATAGAGAACAGAGAGAAGAAAAGCCTGACGTTTACGCTTGACGCAAGCGGTGGAGAGAACGGAGACAGTGAGCTGACGGTTGAATTGGGTTGACGGCGAAGATTTTTGTTTGACATTTATTTTATGTTGTGGTATAATATGCATACGCGGAATGTAGAATAGTAAGGGAGAAGAAATTTTATGGCGAAAATATTAACTATGGACGGCACAAGCGCTGTTAAACTAAAAGAACCAACTAATTCAAGAACGGAAGAGATTATGGGAGAATTACGCGACGCAATAAAAAAAGATGTACTACAAGAAAATGAACGCTATGAAGATGAAGTTTATAGGTCAAGAAAGATTATAGAAAATATGGAAAAGCAAATCAAGAATATTCGCAAAATTCAAGAGTATTCGAAATTAAAAGAAAACTGGGATTTTGAAGGAGCGCAGCCTTTTTCGAAAGAACTGATAGCTTTGGCTTTGGATAAAATTCTTGGGCTGAATATACAACCTAAGGTTTTTCCGACTGTGTGCGAATGTATACAATTCGAGTATGAAAAACCAAACGGCGATTATTTAGAATTTGAAATATATGAAAAGAAAATAGAGGTATTTAGGATAATAGAAAGTCACGAAGAGGAATTAA
>WRMA01000002.1 GCA_009777355.1 Oscillospiraceae bacterium
TAAAATACGGGACGTCGAGGACGCCGTCCCCTACAGGAGGATTTTACATATGAAACGGTTTTTGGCGGTTGTTTTGGCGGTTGCGATGGTGGCCGCGTTTGTGCCGGCGGCGACGGCGGCGACGACAGCTCAGGATGTGGTTGATGCTATAAATAATTTTGCCCAAAACACCGCCAACGGCAACAACTTAACCGATGCTCCCCTTCACGCAGAAGCACTCACGGTCGGCAACACTGTCGAAGTCAGAGGCATTATGATCGATGTGTCGGCGACGCTCACACTCAACATTCCCGTTGGCGTGACGGTCAAATGGCAAGCGACGGAATTTTCGAGCATAGCTAATTACACCGGCACCCTGATAAAAATTACCGGCGGGGGGACGTTTGAGGTCGCGAATGGCGGCAATATCAGTGTGTTGGGCGAAAGGAGCGCGGCGATTATAGCCGATACAGGAAGCAGCAAAGTAAACGTCAGCGGCAATGGCACGGTCAGCGCGGCGGGCAACGGGAGCGCGGCGATTGTCGTCTTATTCGGCGAAGTCAGCGTCAGTGGCAACGGCACGGTCAGCGCGGATGGCGACGGGAGCATGGCGATTTTCGCCAGCAACCAAAGCGCTGTCAACGTCAGCGGCAACGGCACGGTCAGCACGGTGAAAGGCACAGCGATTTCCGCTTTGGCTTATAGCAACGCAACTATCAGCGGCGGCACGGTCAGCGCGGAGGACGGCGGTAAAGCGATTGACGCCACCGCAAGCGACGTCACCATCGACGGCCCTGTAACCATGAGCGGGACAGTTAATGCGGACATAACAATTACAACAGGCGGCACACTCACGGTGCAGGAGGGCAAGACGCTGACGGTTGAAACAGGCGGCACGATAACGAACGAGGGCACGATTGTCAACAACGGCACAATCAACAGCATAATCGGCGGGATTACAGGCAACGAAGTGGAAGGCGGCGGCACGTTGACTTTCTTTGCGCCGCCGCCACCCGAATCAACAGAAACATCAGAAACCCCAGAAACATCAGAAATACCTTACTACATATACTTTGAGCCTACCCCGCCCGCCCCACCGGTTTCGGACGCCGACACGCCGTCGGACTGGGCAAAAGCGGCGGTCGAGGAAGCGCGGACGCTCGGCCTTGTGCCGGAACATTTGGACGGCAGCTGGCGGCGGTGGCTGAACCGCGCCGAGTTCGCGGCGTTCGCGGTGCTGCTGTACGAATATCTTGACAGCAGGACGATCACGGCGTGGAGCCTCTTCGACGACACGACCGATGTGAATGTGGAGAAACTTGCAGGTTTGAGCATAGTAAAAGGCGACGGCACGGGCAATTTCAACCCAAACGGCAACTTTTCCCGCGAAATGGCCCTGACGCTTATGTATAATATTATGATTAAGTTAGGCCATTACCTTCCGAGCGCCGAGCCGAGCTTCAGCGACGCGGACGACATTTCCCCGTGGGCGCGCGAGGCGATTGGGGCGCTGCAACGCGCGGGAATAATCAAGGGCGACGGCACCCGTTTCAACGCGCAGGAAATCTTCAGCCGTGAAATGGGTGTTGTGACCATGGCGCAGATTTTGGAGTGGGTGCAACCGTAGGGCGCGATGTCCTCATCGCGCCGTGTACCGCCCCCCCATCCGTAGGGGACGCACACCCGGGCGTCCCGTATTTATTTTGCCATCCACATTAAAAAGCCCCCGCCGGTTGGCAGGGGCTTTTCGGGCTAAAACCAGCAGTTAAGCAATTTTGCTTTACACCGTATCGTCGAGCGGCATACCCAGCTTTATGTACAGCTTGCGGCGCGCGGCGCGGTCGGCGTTCATCTCGCGCGCGGCCCACTTCGCCACGTCGCGGATAAGCTCCGCCGGCACGACGACGACGCCGTCGCCGTCGGCGACCACCAGATCGCCCGGCGTTACGCATACGCCGTCGCAGTTTATTTTGGTGTTGTGGCTCTCGTACTGGATCCGCGCCTGGTCCATCGGCTGGGCGACTTTTGTTGACCAGAACGGGATTTTTTGTGTGATAATCTCGTCGGTGTCGCGCACGCCGCCGAACGCGACGTAGCCCGCCGCGCCGTCCCTGACGCCCTCCATCGTGTTGTTCGAGCCCATAAGCCCGACGGCGAGGTTGGACATGTCGATGACGGGCAGGTCATATTTCTGTATCTCCTTCATCCACGGGTAGATGCAGACGTTGTTATAATACCAGTTCGACCATTCGGTATACGCGTCGCCGGTGATGTCGGGGCGCGGCCTGTCATAGGGGATATAGCGCGCCGTTTTGGCAAACCCGATGGCGCGCGTCCGCCATAGCGGGCGCATATCCGTACTCATGCTGCCGTAATGGTGGTACCCCATCCAGTCCAGCCCGTCACGTGTGTCCGTTACGCGCAGCTTGTCGTAAAGGTTAAGTATCTCTTCGCGCTGCGCCTGTGACCATTCCATTATGTACCTCCTAAATTCTCTTCCGTTATAAACGCCGGGTCCGACGGCTTCACGGCCTGTTTTTCAACACGCCCGAAAGAGCGTTTTTGTCTTGCGCGTATCAGCCGATAAACTGGAATACAAGCACAATGAGGATGAGGATCGGCGTTACAAATTTAATAAGCAGCGACCAAGCCTTCTTCAGCTTGAAGCTGTAGCCGGGGGTGCCTTCGATTTCCGCGACCGCGCTCTCCGGCTTCCAGAACCAGCCGACTACGACGCACATAAGCAGCCCGCCCAGCGGCAGCAGAATATTGTTGGCGAAGAAGTCCACCGCGTCGAACAGATTCATGCCCGTGCCGAGGAAATTCTCGCCGGAAAACGGGTTGCCTCCGGCCATGGACAGGGAGTTCGGGATTGCCAGCACGCAGAAGAGTACGCAGAGAAGCGTGACGGAAATCTTACGGTTCCATTTCCATGTGTCGATGGTGAACGCGCTGCACGCCTCCACCAGCGAGATCGCCGACGTGAGCGCCGCGAACGCCAGCAGCAGGAAGAACGCCGCGCCTACGAGCGCTCCCAGCGGCATCGCCGCGAACACTCCGGGCAGAGTGATGAACGCGAGACCTGCGCCCGCGCCCGGCTCGCCGCCCATGGCGAACACGGCGGGGAAAATAGCGAAGCCGGCAAGCAGCGCGATACCCGTATCAAGCCCGGATACGATCAGGGTGTTCTTGGGCAGATCCTCATTCTTTTTGAGATAGCTGCCATAGGTAATCATCGCGCCCATAGCGAGGCTGAGCGAGAAGAACGCCTGACCCAGCGCCGCCGGTATCGCTCCGAATGTAAAGGCGCTCGGGTTGGCGAACATAAACCTGAAGCCCCCGCCCGCGCCCGGAAGCGTCACCGAGCGGATAATAACTACAATCAGCAGAACCAGCAGCGCCGGCATCATGAATTTATTCGCTTTTTCAATGCCGTGTACGCCGAAGATACATACCGCCCATACGATTACCATAAAGACCAGATTCCACAGCACCGGCTGCCATACGCCAAGGCCGAGCCCGCCCGTGATCAGACCGATAAAGTCGGTCCCCTCGCCCGTGGTCAGGAACGAGAAGAAGTATCTCAGCGCCCAGCCGCCAACGATGCCGTAGTAGGTCATGATCAGGAAGGGCGCCAGAATCGCCAGTATGCCGACGAACCCCGAGCCTTTTTGAATCTTTGAGTACGCGGCCACGGGGCTTTGCTGAGTGCTGCGGCCGATGGCGAATTCACCGAGCATGACGGGCATACCGAGCAGCACCACGATGATAAGGTAAACTACTAAAAACGGGAACCCGCCGTTGCTGCCCATCATATAAGGAAAACGCCAGAGATTCCCGACCCCGACGGCCGAACCGGCGGCGGCGAGAATGAAGCCGAAAGATGATTTCCAAGTTCCGCGGTTATTGTCCATGTTTTTCCCTCCACTTTTAATTACGGATTTGCCTGGGGCGTGCTGAGAAACAGCGGCTGCGCCTGCGGACCCGATATGTATGCAAGCAGTATAACACATAATTTTCCGTCTGTCACTACATTTTTATGCGGTTATTACGGCTATTTTCTCATTGACAATACGCTTATGCCTGTTATATATTATAACCATGAAAAATCAAAGGGTATTTATGCATATCTGCGCGGCGTCCGCCACTGTTCTGTGGGCGCTGGGCTATGTGATGACAAGGGTGGCCGTGCGGCATTTCACGCCCGAGGCGATGGCGTTTCTCAGGTATTTCGTCGCGGCGGCCGCAATGCTGATATTCGCTTTTATAAAGAGGCTGCGCCTGCCGGCAAAACGCGATATACCGCTGTTTATTCTGGGCGGCGCCGCCGGCTTTGCCGTTTATGTATACGCGCTGAACATGGGCGCGCGAACACTGACGGCCTCGGTCGTCAGCTTTATCGTAAGCTCGGCGCCGATCATCACCGCGCTGCTCGCGCGGATTTTCCTGCGCGAGAGGATGGGCCTTGCCGGCTGGATCGCGGTCATAGCCGCGTTCTCGGGCGTCGGTGTGATCACGTCGGCCGGCAGTAAAGGACTTTCACTTGACACGGGAGCGGCATGGATTTGCCTGTCCGCTATACTTATAAGCGTATATAATGTTTACCAGAAGAAGCTGCTGCTGCGGTACACCCCTCTGGAGATCACCACATACTGCATAACGGCGGGGGCGCTGCTCTTGTCCGTGTTCGCGCCGCGGGCATTTCCGCAGCTCGCAAGCGCGCCGCCGTTTGAGCTTGCCGCGATACTTATACTGGGCGTGTTTTCGGCGGCCGGCGCTTACGCGTGCTGGGCATACGCGCTGAGCAAGGCCGAAAAAACGAGCGACGTAACAAGCTATATGTTCTTAACGCCGATCATAACCACCTTTATGGGGTTTATCATCATAAACGAGGCTCCGGACGTTTATACATACCTCGGCGGGTTTATGGTCGTCTGCGGCGTTTTGCTTGTCAATAACAGGAATTGGATCTTCAAACATGAAATATAAGCGTTACGGCGCGCGCCGGGTCAAAAAGGGCAGACACGGTCAAGCGTCTGCCCGTTATTCTTGATATGCTATAATTAGAAACACAAGAAAAGGGGAAATAGCAATGCAAAGGACACTCAGCGGCACGACACTGTACTTTAAGACCTTAATGCCGGAGGATATACCCGGGATATATCCGCTGAAACCGGCGCTTAAAAGCATCGGGGACGACGAGAGCATAAGAAGCGGCGTTCTCGCGTTCAGAGATTTTCTGCGTGTGTTTTACGACCGCCTGATCGCCGACGGCGGCTTGTATGACAAGCCTCCGAAGCAGCCGGAGAGCGGGGGCCATCCCGGCCCGCCTAACTATCCGTTTCTGACCAATGCAAAAAGCGTATTGGTAAACATCGGGTATCATGGCGAGCTTGCCGGTAACGGCGCTTCCCTGTCACTCGGCGGCTGGCAGCCGCTTACCTCCATCATAAGCTCGGAGGGCAGATACTTAAAGGCAAAAATCTCCGTTCCCAAGTTGATTGAAGCCCTGCGGTTCCTGACCTATTGCGGCGTTTGCTTTGAGGGGATAGACTTAGACGCGGGAAAGCCCGGCATGTCAAATGTCACATCGCTGAACGTGTCGTATCCCGATAACCCCGCTATGCTGACGGGCTTGAAGGTCATGTCGGTTGCCCAGAAGGATTTTCATGTCAGGGGCAATGACTACGCGTTTCTGCGCTGCGATTACAGGGCGCTGGGCGACGGGGATATAGACGCCGATTCTCTTTTTGACGATTTCGGCCGTCTGCTGTCCGTAAAGACGCGGGCTTTCGCCAGCGGCCTGCGGCGGCGTTATCTCGACAGGGGGCTGACATGCAGAGCGGAAATGAGGGGGATGTGCCTCAGATTTATCTTTTCGCTTAAAAACAAGGAGCTTTGGACGTTTTCGGCGTCGCCGGACGGCGGCTGCCTCATTTATATCAAGGCGCAAAACACCCGCCTATATGACGGGGAGATTGAGAGTTTCCCGCCGCCTTTACGGGAGCTTATCGCCAAGGGCTACGGCTGCGAAAGAAAACGGTTCGGCGAGCCATGCCAGAAGGGCTGTCACGGCTTCAAGGTCCCTTTGGATGATTCCGCGCCCGATATAAGCCGGTATATAGAAATCTGGCTGGATAAAGAGCTGGAATGTTTACAGCGCCGCTCGCGCACTAAAGCAGCGGAATAAACCGAGGTATATGACATGCACGCTTGGGAGGCTATACAGAAAACCCTGAACCATATCGAGGAGCGTATCGGCGAGGAAATCCCTATTGAAACGCTGGCGGAAATCGCCGCGCTGTCGCCGTTTTATTACCAGCGGCTGTTCACGCGGCTGGTGAAAAGACCGGTGCGGGAGTATATCAAGCTGCGGCGGCTGGCCGTCGCCTGCCGCGCGCTGCGCGACAAGAAAAACCGCATACTCGACATCGCAATTGAATACGGGTTCGGCAGCCACGAAACCTTTACGCGGGCGTTTAAGGACACATACGGCATAACCCCCGCGCGTTACAGGGACACGCCTGTCAGCCTTAGCCATTTCGACAAGCCCGATCTGCTGCTCAACTATGTCATGATAGACGAGGGCGTGCCGCTGATCAGCGACGGGCTGGTGCTGGAGATGAACCGGAAATCCGTTGAAGCGCCGGTCGATTTTCTCGGCGCGGAGGGGCATTTCCCCTTTGAGCGGGGCAAGATGCTCGGCGAGAGGCCCGGGGTCGATATGCCCCACAAGGTTTGGAGCATGTTTATAAGTATTCTGAATGACATCCCGAAAATCCCCGGCGGGCGGCATATCGGCGTCTGCTACCGCGGCACGGCGCCGGAGGGCCACACCACCTATTTTGCCGGAGCGGAGGTTGAGCGGGACGTGAAAAGCCCGCGGTTCGCAAGCTGGCGGATCCCGGTAAGGGAGTACGTCGTGTGCGGGTTTGAGGCTGAAAACTTTGAGCAGCTGACGGCCTCCGCCCTGGGCAAGGCGATGAAGTACACGCGGTTCTGGCTGAAGAAGCACGGTCTGATCGCGGACGGATTTTTTCAGACCATATATTATCAGGACTCGCCGGAGAACACCTATATAGAGCTGTGGATTCCGTTCAGGCAGCGGGAAAATAATATTTAGGGGGCACGGAAAATGAAAGCTATGTTAAGCGCTATGAAAAAACAAAAAAACGGGATTCCCGGGGAGCTGATACCTCTGTTTGAACACATTGTTCAGACAAGCGATGGGGATGAGTGTGAAGCAGAATTTATGAAAGCGATGGGCGAGCATCTCACAAGGGATCAGCGTTTCCGGCTGTACGAGCAAAACGGGGCTTGCAGCGGCACGGGGGCCGACAAAGAGCGCAGGGCCTTCGCGCTTGAACACGCCGATAAGCCCCTCGCCGAAAGGCTGGAGCTATTTTGCAAAGACTTCGGCAGAAGAGCCGTTTTGAACGGCGGCAACACGATTACGGTCACGTTTGCCTGTACCCACGGGTACTATAAGCACGCGCCCAAGGGGAAGTTCCGGCACACGGAGCAGCTTGAAACGTATTTTGAAAGATGCGCGGGCGGGCGTTTGTATGAGCTTCAAAAGGCGTTGGGAGTCAACCTGAAAATCAAGTCGGTCGATATATCTCCTCTCAGCGAAAACATTGTTAACCCCGTGGTATTTATATTTGAGATAGTTGATTAAACCATAAAATAAAAAAACAAAAGGAGTAGTAAAAAATGAGCAAGTACGACAACGCGGCGGCACTAATGAAAGAGCGCTTCGGCAAAGACAATCTTATCGCGGTGGCGACAACAGACGGGGCGCGTTTGCACAACCGCATAGTTGACGCCTATTACGAGGACGGCGCGTTCTACATTACCACCCACGCGCTCTCAAACAAGATGAAGCAAATAGAGGCGCATCCCGAAGTCGCCGTCTGTGCCGTTGACTGGTTTTCCGGACACGGCGCCGGACGGAACCGCGGCTGGGTATTAGACCCGGCAAACGCTGAGATAAGGCTGAAGCTGCGCGAGGCATTTTCCGAATGGTATGACCACGCAAATAACGAGCAGGACAAGAACTGCTGTATTCTTGAAATTCGCCTTACAGACGGCATGTTAATAAAAGATCATAATGCCATACGCTATCAAATTGATTTCACGGATAAATCAGCTCTGCTGAGCGAGAACTGGGGAGAGTTTAAGTAACTTCACTATCAATGAGCATAAGATTGATTCCGTGAATAAAACGGCGGGGGTTCCCCGCCGTTTATATTTTTATTCTTTGATTCCCCAAACTATGGGTATCGTCACCTCAAAAACAGGAACAGCACCAGCGCGATACCGGCGGCGAACACCGCCAGATACGGCAGTATCAGGCTGAATATAGCGATGGTCATGGCGACAATGTCCTTGACAGTGACGCGAACCTCGCCCGCGCGGACAGCCTCGCGCATCTCGCGCTCGCGCTTTTCCTCTTCCTCAAACTGCTCAGGCGAAAGATTGGCGCGGCGGATACGCTCCAGATCCTCCTCAACACGGCGGTTATTGAACATGGCGCTATAACAGCCCGTGGGCCTTGTGGCACATCACAAAATGCCCGGGCTCCAGCTCTTTGTTCTCCGGCACTATCTCCTTGCACATATCCTTGGCGAACGGGCAGCGGGTGTGGAAGCGGCAGCCCGGAGGCGGGTTGGCCGGCGAGGGAACATCGCCCTCCATGATGATACGTTTCTTGTTGTTCCGCGCCTTGGGGTCAAAGGATGGTGCGGCGGACAGCAGCGCCTCGGTATACGGATGCGCGGGATTCTCAAATATCTGCTGCTTGCCGCCGTATTCCACGATCTGGCCCAGATACATAACGCCAACGTCGTCGCTTATAAACTTGACCACCGAGAGATCATGCGATATGAACAGATAAGTAAGCCCCATCTCGTCCTGCATATCCTTGAGCAGGTTGATTATCTGTGACTGTATGGACACATCCAGCGCCGAAACGGCCTCGTCGCACACCACAAACTCAGGGTTGACCGCCAGCGCGCGGGCGATGCAGATACGCTGGCGCTGGCCGCCGGAGAACTGATGCGGGTACCGCGACGCCTGTTCGGGGAACAGCCCGCATTTCCCGATCACCTCTATAACGCGTTCGTTCATGTCGCGCCTGCCGGAGGCTATCCCGTGCTGAAGCATGGCCTCGCCGACAATCTCGCGCACAGGAAGGCGCGGGTTAAGCGAGCTGTACGGGTCCTGAAATATAATCTGCATCTGTGTGCGCAGGCGCTGAAGCTGCCGCTTGTCGGCCTTGAAAACGTCGTTTCCGGCAAAGCTGACTTCGCCGGCGGTGGGCTCCAGCAGACGGAGCAGCACGCGTCCGGTGGTGGACTTCCCGCAGCCGGACTCGCCGACCAGCCCCATCGTCTTGCCTCTCTTGACGGTGAAGGATACGTCGTCCACGGCCTTGACATGCCCCACTGTCTTGTGGAACACGCCCGCCTGTATCGGAAAATACTTGGTAAGCCCTTTGACCTCCAGCAGGGTTTCCTGTTTTACAGCCGTGTTATTCATCACGCGTCCCCCTCTCTCTCATATTCCCAGCAGAATACGGTGTGTTCCTCCGCGATCTCACGGGCCGGAGGAAATTCACTGCGGCAGCGGTCCGTGGCCCTGTCGCAGCGCGGATTAAACGGGCAGCCCTCGGGCCGCATGGTCAGGTCCGGCACGTTGCCGGGTATGACCAGCAGCCGGTCGCCGGTGTTGGCCAGATCGGGCTTGGAGGCGATAAGCCCCTGTGTATACGGGTGCTTGGGCGCGGCGAACAGCTCCTCCACGGGCGCCGTTTCGGCTATTTTGCCCGCGTACATGACCACGACGCGGTCGCTCATCTCGGCGATAACGCCCAGGTCGTGGGTGATGAAGATGATCGACGCGTTGATACGCGATTTCAGGTCGTTCATAAGGTCCAGCACCTGAGCCTGAATGGTGACGTCCAGCGCGGTGGTCGGTTCGTCGGCTATCAGCAGCTTAGGCTCGCAGGCAAGCGCCATCGCAATCATCGCGCGCTGACGCATCCCGCCCGAGAGCGAGAACGGATATTCGTCCACTACACGCTCGGGGTTCGGGATATGTACCAGCTCGAGCAGCCGGATACTCTCCGCGTGCGCCTCTTTAACGGTCATGCCGCGGTGCAGTATCATCGGCTCGCTTATCTGCTTCCCGATCTTGAACACGGGGTTAAGCGAGGTCATCGGCTCCTGAAAGATATACGAAATATCGTTTCCGCGGATGTTCCGCATCTCCTGATCGGTGATCATGAATTTCTCACCGTCATTGATCCGCAGCAGCGTCTGCCCGTCAAATATAATCTCGCCGCCCTCGTAAGTCCCCGGCGGGGTTTCCACAATGCGCGTTACCGACATGCACGAGATACTCTTCCCGCAGCCGGATTCGCCGACGATACCGAGCGTCTCGCCTTTTCTCACGAAAAAGCTCGCCTCGTCCACGGCGCGTACCAGCCCGTTCTCCGTATAGAAATATGTTTTGAGGTCCTTTACCTCCAGCAGCATATCACGATTATCACTCATATCCGTCACCTCTACCGTTTCATCTTAGGGTCAAGGGCGTCGCGCAGCCCGTCGCCTATGAGGTTAAAGCACATAACCGAAACAGAGATGCCGAGCCCCGGCGGTATCCAGTACCACCAGCGCTGGACCAGCACGATTCTGCTGCGCGCCTCCTGTATAAGCGTGCCCCAGGTCGGGGTCGGCGGCGCCACGCCCAGTCCAAGGAACGACAGCGCCGTTTCGGTGAGTATGACCGAAGCCATGCCCAGCGTGGCGTATACTATGACATACGCCAGCACGTTCGGCAGCAGATGGCGGAAAATGCGCCTGAAATCGCTGATGCCCAGCGCCTCGCACGCCTGCATGTATTCCTGCTCGCGCAGGGCGAGTATCTGCCCCCTTACGATACGCGCGACGCTGGGCCATGTCAGCAGCACCAGAACGGCGACAAGCACGACCAGACTGTTTCCGAACAGCGCGCGCACCGTTATAACGAACATAAGGAACGGGAAGCTCATAAACATCTCGCAGAGGCGCATGATCGCGGCGTCTACAAGCCCTCCGTAGTAACCGGCTACCCCGCCCATTATAACGCCCACGATACACTCCAGCACCACCACGATCAGCGCGATTCCCAGCGAAATGCGGCCCGCGTAGAAGAAACGCGTCAGCAAATCGCGGCCGAGATCGTCGGTGCCGAGCGGATGCTCAACACTGGGCGGCATCTGTTTATTGTCGGTGTTCGTCACGAAATACGAATACGGGGAGAGCATCGGCACCAGAACACAGGCCAGCACTATCAGCGCAAGCACAACTATACTGACCATCGCCATCTTGTTTTTTCTCAGGCGGTAAAACACGCTGCCCCAATAGGAGAGCTCGCGCACGTCGCGCACCTTTTTGGTCTTAACGGTATCCATTACTTGCCCCCCTCCCCTAATTATACTTGATACGCGGGTCCGCCGCCGCGTAGAGTATATCGGCGATGATCGTACTCAGCAGCGTCAGCATAGCCAGCATAGCGTTGATTGCCAGAATTATCGGGTAGTCGCGGTACATAACGGCCTCTACCGAGATTTTCCCCAGCCCGGGCAGTCCGAATATGCTTTCGGTTATGACCGCGCCGGACAGCAGCGCCGGTATCCAGAACCCCAGCAGCGTGATAATCGGTATCACCGCGTTGCGGAACGCGTGGCGGTAGATGACGACCTTTTCCGCAAGCCCTTTAGCGCGGGCGGTGCGGATATAGTCGGACCTTATTACCTCCAGCATGCTCGAGCGCGTATACCGCATAAACGTCGCCGTGCTGCCCAGCCCCAGTACAACGGTGGGCAGCGCCAAATGCCACAGCATATGCCCCATCTGCGCGAATATATTCGGCGCGTTATACAGCGGGTTTCGCAGCCCGAACAGCGGGAACAGCCCCAAATCCACCGAGAAGAATTTCAAAAGCAGCAGCGCGAAGAAGAACGACGGCATACTTATCCCAATGAGCGAAAACACCGTCAGCGAGTTGTCGGCTAGGGTGTACTGCTTTGTGGCGCTGACTATCCCCGCCGGTATACCCACAAGCATGGCCAGCAGCAGAGACAGCGAGCTGAGCGCCAGCGAGGGCCCGATCATGGGCCTCAGCACCTCCGTCACCGGCTTCAGAAACTTTATCGACTGGCCCAAGTCACCCTGCAGCGTCGCGCCTATCCATTTGAAGAAACGCGTAACGGGCGGGTCGTTCAGCCCGAACTTCTCCGCCAGCGCCTCCTTCATCTCGGGCCGCATTTTGGGGTCTATGTAATTCCCCATCGGGCCGCCCGGGCTAAGCTCGATTATCATGAACAAGATGATGAGTATCCCCAGAAAAACAGGGATAATCTGTAAAATCCTCCGGATTATGTACGCTCGCATAGACTTCCTCTCCTCTGCCGCCCGCCGGAAACAGGCATTTCTTATTTCAGAATGCGTGCAAAATACGTCAAAAAATATATTAACACAAACAGCGGCATTATGCAAGAAAAATTTCATCAACGGGGTTATTTGCCAATTTTCACAAAATGAAACGCCGGGTAACCCCCCGGCGTTTCGGTTTATTGTACTTTATCAGTCGATGGTGATCTCATGGATGTTTTGGACCCAAGTCTGATAGGTGCTGATATTCATGCCCTTAACATTGTCGCTGACGGCCCAGATCTCGTTGCGGTACGCTACGATGACGGTGGGAAGCTCCTCGTTCATAAGCCTTGCCCACTCGTGATAGATCTCGGTGCGTCTGCCCTGATCAAATTCCTGCTTGCCGAGCGTGATCAGCTCCTGCGACCTCGCGTTGTAGTAGCCGGAGGCGTTGAAGCCGCCCTCGGTGTACGCGTCGTAATCAAACAGCGCTCCCGTCGGATCGGGGTCGATACTAAGCGAGAAGCCCATGGTGTAAAGGTCGAAGTTCATTTTCTCGTCCATCGGGGCGTCCATGGTGCGGGCCGCGACGGTGTTGAAGTCCATCAGCTCGATCTTCAGATCGACGCCCAGCTGTCCCCAGCTGTCATACGCCATTTCCGCCAAGCGGCCGGGCCACGCGACGTCGGTGTAAACCAGCCAGTTTATCGACATCTTAACGCCGTCTTTTTCAAGGATGCCGTCGGAGCCTTTGACCCAGCCGGCTTCCGCGAACAGAGCGGCGGCTTTGTCCATATCAAAGGCGTAGTCGTTGATGCCGGAATCCGGGAACGCCCAGGAGGCCGGAGAGATCGGCGCGAGGCCGACGGTGGCCATATCGCCGTAAACGGCTTCGATGAACGCTACGCGGTCAACGCCGTACATCAGCGCCTGACGCACGCGGGCGTCATTGAGCGTGGGCTGAAGGGTGTTGAAGCAGAGGAACGTATAGCCGTTGCCGAGGATAATCTGGGGCGTAACGCCGTCCATATCGCGGTAAGCGTTAACGTTATCCTGGTTGCTCTGCGGCTGCGCCACATGCAGGGCGCCGGTGGCAAACGCGTCGAGCAGGCTCTCTTCGGGAACCTCGGACATCAGGATGCCGCCGATCTTAACGCGCTTGGACCTATCCCAGTAATCGGTGTTCGCGGCGAGCCTGACAAATTCCATGGGCCTGTACTCTTCCAGAATGAATTTGCCCGAGCCCATCGGCTTTTCGTTCAGAGCGAGAAATTCGCTCCAAGTGTTAAACCCGTAGTAGTGTTCCGGCATAATGCCGTAGAGGAACGTTTCGATGTTCGCGGGGCTGGCCTCCTCAAACGTAAACGCGATGGTCTTTTCGTCGATAACCTTAATACCGGCGAAGTCGGACGACGCGCCGCTGTTGTAATCGGCATAGCCGACCAGACCGGCTACCGCGTAAGCGCGCGGGCCGTTGTAGTCAGGATGGCCGATCGTCTTGTAGGTAAACGCCACGTCGGCGCTTGTAAGCGGCTGGCCGTCGCTGAACTTGATGCCGTCCTTCAGCGTAAAGGTATAGGTGCGGTTTCCGTTGGACAGCTCATACGAGGCGATGTCGCCGTAATACATGCCCTCCGCGTCGTTGTCGATCAAAAAGTCAAAGATAAGGGTTGCCACATAGCTGTCATAGACATTGCTTGCCATGATTGAAGCGAAGTTGCCGTCGATACCCGTGGTACCGAACAGAAGGATTTTATCCCCCTGGCCGCCCTGACAGCCGGAAAGAACTACCAGCAGCATGAGCAGAGTAAGGGACAGCGCTACGATACGTTTTGCTTTTTTCAACATTTTTTTCCTACCTCCGAAATAATTTTGGGTTCACTTTACGTACAGTCCTACACGGCATTATACATGCTTTCAATTTATTTTTCAAGCCCTTTTTCAAGTTTTTTTCAAAAAAATATAAAACTCCCCTATCGCGCCGGGCTGTAAGCGGCCGAAAGCTCGTCTTTCACAGAGAGAAAAAGGTCTACCAGCGCGGGCTCGAACTGAACTCCGCTCCCCTCTTTGATTATATCAACGGCCTCCTCGTGGGTATACGGCTGCTTATACGGCCGCTCTGAAATCAGCGCGTCATAGACGTCCACGATGGACATGAGCCGCGCCAGCAGCGGTATATCCTCCCCCTTCAGCCCGTAGGGATACCCCTCGCCGTTCCATCTCTCGTGGTGGTACAGCGACAGCACCTTGGCATAGCTCAAAAACTCGCTCTCCGCGGTTTTCTTCTGTATGCTCTCTATGACCGTCTCGCCGAACAGCGTATGTTTTTTTATCTGCTCAAACTCCTCCTCGGTGAGCTTTTCCGGTTTCTGAAGTATCCTCTCGTTTATGGCTATCTTCCCAACGTCGTGAAGCTGCGCCGCCTGCACCACCTGCCCGACGTCCCATCCGCCCGTCTCGCCGCTGTAAAGGCCATTGGCGATCATGCCCTTTATAAGTATCTCAAGGAACCTCTGCGTCCGCTCTATGTGCCCGTCCGTGACATCCCCGCGGTATTCTATAAGCTCCGACACCGTCGCCATAACGGCGTTTTGAAGCTCGACTATCGTCCGCGTTTTATCCTTTACCAGTTCCTCCAGATTATCATTGTATCTTTTCAGCTCTCTCTTCTGCCGCTCGATAAGCAGATGCACCTCGATGCGCTTCAGCAGCAGCGGCGGCGAGAACGGCTTGTAGATATAGTCTATCGCGCCCAGCGACAGCCCCTCCAGCTCGCTCACCTCGTCGTTTCTGGCGGTGAGGAATATAACGGGTATATCCGCCGTTTCGGGGTTGGCTTTGAGTATTTTTATTGTTTCATAGCCGTCAAGCTCCGGCATTTCGATGTCCAGCAGTATCATATCGGGCCTCACCGTCCCGAGCAGCTCTATGAGCTTTCTGCCGGACGGCACCGTATAGACTTCATATGAGCCGGAGAGTATCTCCCGCCCCACGGTAAGTGTCACAAGCTGATCGTCGGCCAGCGCGACTATTTTTCTCTCGTTCATACGGTCTGCCTTCCCCTATCCAGAAATACCGCGGTCTTTCTAAGCAGCAGCTTACTGTCCACGGGCTTTATTATATAGTCGTTCCCGCCGTACGCTATCGCCATAGCCACGTCGTCGGGAAAATTTTTCGCGGTGACAAAGATAATTGGCGTATGCGCGAATCTGGCGTCCCTGCGTATTTCGGCGGCCAGCTCATACCCGTTCATCTCCGGCATCTCTATGTCAAGCAGAAACATGTCGGGCGTATACTTCTCGACGACCTTCAGAGCGGCATGCCCGCTCGTCGCGGTCATAACCGTCGCCTTTGCCTTCAGCATATGGCTGAGTGAGGCCAGAGACACCTGCATGTCGTCCACCGCGAGAACGATCGGCTTTTCGGCGGCCGTCAGCGCCGACGCGACCCGCCTGGCCATAATATCCATCTCGGAGAAGAACACCAGCAGCCCGTCCGACAGCGCCTCCACGCTATTAATCTCCACCGCGGCGCTCAGGTCGTTCAGCGACGCCGCCGAGCGTATCATGCCGAGCGAAATAAGCGTGTGCCGGATTTTATCTATCTCGGCGTTAAAATCCCTGCGCGTATCCCCGTCATAGATTACCACGGTCGGCGTAAAGGCGCGCAGATACCCCTCCGAATCCGTTATAAACCGGTTCAGCTTGTCAAAGTATGTCTGATAGCTGCCGAAATGCGTTACGGCGTTTTCCGTGTCAAGCCCGTCAACCATATTCAGCCTCGCTATGTCAAACAGCATACCGTCCATTATCTATCTCCTTTCAGCGTCTCCAGCAGCGCGGCGGCCCTGTCAAAATCAAAGCGCTCAAAGGCGCGGGCGAGTTTTTCCAGCGTTCTGTCCGTCGGCTGCCCGTATGTACATCTGTCAACCGACGAGAGGATCTCCAGCGCGAGCGCGCTGTCAAAGCGTTCGGCGGCGGCCCTAAGCATAGGCAAAACCCTAGCGATACAGGCCGGATCCCCCTCCGGCTTATCCGCCGGCTCAATACTGTTTATAATAACGGCCGCCCTGTCCGTAAACGCCAGAAGCCTGACGCAAAACTCGTCATGGAGCGGCCCGCGCGCGCTCAAATCACCGCATCTTGAACACTCCTCGAGCCTTCTGGCGATCTCGCCGAGCTTATACGCCCCTATGCTGTTGAGAACCCCCTTGATTCCGTGCGCCTCGACGGCGTACCGCGCCGGATCGTCGAGAAACCCGTTCAGCAGCGCAATGTTTCCGGGCAGCAGCCGGACGGAGAGCTTTATCACGCGCTCATACGCCTCACCCAGACCGGCGCCGCCGTCCGGTGACAACTCGGGTTCCGACCTCAGAACATCTAAGAGATGCATATGCCACTCCACACTATAACAAATTCAAAAATGTACGTTCTTATATATTATATCACACCGCCGCGAAACTGGCAAGATAAATTATTAAAACAAAATCCACACAAATCGTAAGACTTTCCGGCGTAAAGTTTGACATATCGCAAGCCCTGTGGTATACTAAGTTTCAGCGGTTTGCGAAAATAAAGTAACCGCCCCCAAGCCACGGCAGCGGTTACTTTTGTAATTCGCATAATCCAAGGCGAAGACCGTTTTTGGTGCGCCGCCCCTTCCGCTGTTATTATAACACCGCCCGCGCCCTTTGTCAAGGGGTATTTTTATGAAAAAACTAACGAAAGGATATTATTCAAATGGCAAAGAAGGTATTCCGCGCGGAATCAAAAAGACTGCTCGACCTGATGGTCAACTCCATTTACACGCACAAGGAGATATTCCTGCGCGAGCTTATCTCCAACGCGTCCGACGCGCTGGATAAGCGCTACTACATCTCGCTCTCCGACGAATCGGTCAGCTTCGACCGCGGCGACTTCTTCATCAGCGTCACCGCCGACAAAGACGCGCGCACGCTGACCGTCGCCGACACAGGCGTCGGCATGGACAAGGCCGAGCTGGAGAAAAACCTCGGCACCATCGCGCACAGCGGCTCGTTTAACTTCAAGGACGAAAACGCGCCCAAGGACGGCGTGGAGATAATCGGCCAGTTCGGCGTCGGCTTCTACTCCGCGTTTATGGTCGCCGAGAGCGTGACCGTCAGAAGCCGCGCGTTCGGCTCGGAGGAGAGCTTTGAGTGGCACAGCTCCGGCTCGGACGGCTATACCGTGGCGCCGTGCGATATGACGGAGCCGGGCACCCAAGTCATACTGAAGCTGAAGGCCGACGGCGACGACGAAAAATACGGCGAGTTTTTAGAGGAATACCGCATCCGGGGGATAATAAAAAAATATTCCGATTTTATCAAATACCCTATCCGGCTGGGCGATGAGACGCTTAACAGCATGGTCCCCATCTGGCGCAAAAACAAAAACGAGCTGACGCAGGAGGATTACGACCGTTTCTATCAGGATAAGCGCTACGGCTTTGAGAAGCCGCTCAAAACCGTACACATGAACGTTGACGGCGCCGTCAGCTACACCGCGCTCCTGTACATCCCCGCCGCGCAGCCGTTCGACTTCTACACGCGCGAATATGAGAAAGGGCTTGAGCTTTACACCTCCGGCGTGCTGATAATGCGCAAATGCGCCGATCTGCTGCCCGACCATTTCGCCTTCGTGCAGGGGCTTGTCGATTCCGCCGACCTGTCGCTGAATATCTCGCGCGAGCTGCTGCAGCACGACCGCCAGCTGAAGCTCATGGCGAAGCGCATTGCGGAGAAGATAAAATCCGAGCTGCTCTCAATGCTGCAAAACGACCGCGAAAGCTATATCAAATTCTTCGAGCTGTTCGGCAGACAGCTGAAATACGGCGTATACGCCGACTGGGGCGCGCATAAGGACGCGCTTCAGGATCTTCTGATGTTCCGGTCGTCCTTTGAGAAAAAACTTGTCACGCTGGACGAATATGTCTCCCGCGTGAAGGAGGACCAAAAATATATCTATTACGCCGCGGGCCAAAGCGCCGAGGCGCTTGAAAAGCTCCCGCAGGCCGAGGCTGTCGCGGACAGGGGCATAGAGATACTCTATTTCACCGACGAGATCGACGAGTTTGCCGTCCGCGTACTGATGAAGTACAAGGACTTGGAGTTCAAGTCCGTCTCCGACGAGGACATCGGCATCGACGCCGCCCCCGGCGATGACGGGGACAAAGACCTCTTCGAGGCCGTCGCCAAAGAGCTGACGGGCAAAATAAAGGAGGCGCGCGCCTCCGCGCGCCTGAAAACGCATCCCGTATGCCTCGCGTCGGGCGGCGCGCTGTCGATCGGCATGGAAAAGACACTGAACCTGATCCCGGGCCAGGAGGCCCCCAAGGCCGAAAAAATACTGGAGATCAACAGGGACCACACCGTATTCCAAACGCTGCGTGAGACGTTTAAGACCGACGCGGACCGCTTCGCGCGGCTCTCCCGCGTGCTGTACTGTCAGGCTCTGCTTATCGAGGGCCTGCCGCTCGAGGACGCCGCCGGCTATGCCGACGACGTGTGCGGGCTGATCGGGGGTTGATTTGACACGTTAGGCTTGATAAGACGGTTTTTCTCCGTACATACACTGATAAAACCTCCGCTTATAAGGGGCGAACTGCCCGACTCCCGCTCCGCGTACTCCGCCGCCTTCAAGATCGCCGCGCCGGCCGTGTCCGAGATGGTGCTTATGTCGCTTGTCGGCATGATAGACACCGTGATGGTGGGCGGGCTGGGCGCCTACGCCATAGCCGCCGTCGGCCTGACCAACCAGCCGAGGTTTTTGTTCATGGCGCTGTTCTTCGCCATGAACGTCGGCGTTACGGCGGTGGTGTCGCGCCGCAAGGGCGAGGGCAACAGGAGCGGCGCGAACGTGTGCCTCTTCCAGTCGATACTTATAACCGGCGCGATGTCGGTCGCGGTCGGCATACTCGCCGTGGCGCTGTCCGGCCAGATGCTCCTGCTGGCGGGCGCCAAAGATGACGCGATACTGCCCGCGACGCAGTATTTCCAGATCGTTTCCTCATTTATGCCCGTAACGGCCCTGACAATGGCGGTAAACGCCGCCCAGCGCGGCGTGGGCAACACCTCCATCGCGTTCAGGTCGAGCGTATCCGCCAACCTGGTCAATATGACGATGAACTATCTGCTGATCGAGGGGCGCTTCGGGTTCCCGCGCCTCGAGGTGCGCGGCGCGGCCATAGCGACGGTCATCGGCAACTGCGTCGGCCTGCTCATCGCGCTTTTAAGCCTTATCCCCAAAGACAGCTATCTGAATTTCAGGCTCTTCGGCAAGCTCAGTCCGGACATCCCCACCATAACAAGCATATCGCGCATCGGCGGCAACGCCGTCGTCGAGCAGATTTTTCTCCGCGTGGGGTTCATGCTTTACGCGCGCGTTATCGCCGACCTGGGGACCTCCGCGTTCGCCGCTCATCAAATATCAATGCAGATGCTCGGGCTTACGTTCACCATCGGCGACGGGCTTGCCGTGGCGTGCAGCTCGCTGGTGGGGCAGAACTTGGGCAAAAAGCGCCCCGACCTGTCCATCATCTACGGCAAAATCGGCCAGCGGCTTGCGCTCTGCGCCTCAGCCGTGATGTTCTCGGTGGCCATATTATCACGCTACGCTTTCGCGGGCATGTTCACCGACGACCCCGCGCTTATAGAGGTCTGCGCCGGAATCCTGATAATCATGGCTGTCATACAGCCGTTCCAGACCTCGCAGGTCGTGATGGCGGGTTCGCTGCGCGGCGCGGGCGACACGCGCTTCGTGGCGATCACCATGCTGTTCACCGTCGCTATAATGCGCCCGCTGTGCGGGTATCTGTTCGCGGTGACGTTCGGCTGGGGGCTTGCGGGCGCGTGGTACGCAATACTGGTCGATCAGATACTGCGGCTGTATCTGCTGCAAAAGCGCTTCGGCGGCGGAAAATGGATCGGAATAAATTTGTAAAACAAAGAACCTATCCTATGATTGGTGTTGTGAAGGGTATGTGTCCATTTTACCCATTTATGCCGACAGGCATAAAAGTTGTGATATGATGCAGAATACCATGAAATGGTATATCAATGCGCTGTTGATTGAAGGTGCTTGGTGATATTGAAAATTTATATTAGGAGAAGGTGTTACGATAAATAATATTGTTTTTGTTGAGGGTGTTTCCGGCGTAGGTAAGACAACAACAACGACACTGCTGTTCGAGAAACTTCGGGGCATGGGATATAAAGGGAATTGCTATTTAGAAGGTGCTAACGACAACCCGCTTGACCCGTTTGGAGGTAAATATCCTCCTGTAATGTCCATCGAAGAATTTTCTGAAATCTATTTGCAATGCTGGAAAAGGTTTATGGAAGCCAAATTTGACAACGATTTTATAATTGTAGATGGAACATTATTGCACCATCAGATTAATGATTTAATTCGTGAATATAGTGCATCTGATGAAGTTATTGCAAACCAATTATCAAATTTGTTAAATATAATTCTGCGATTAAATCCGATTATATTTTATTTTTCGTCCTGTAATGTAGCCCAGCGTTTGGCACTTGCGTGCAGAAGTCGAAAACAATCAGTGCCTACCGAAGAACAAATCGGGTTTTGGGAAAATCGTAAGAGAGTAGATTTATATGTCCTTGAAAGACTTCCTATTGAATCTCATATATTAGACGTAGATAATGGTTGGGATTTAATACTTAATACAATTGTGGATTATATTACAGTATAAATATTTTCTACAATAAGCAATATTGGACTTCAACCCTTCACAACACCAATCCTAAAACTTATATCTCATCTCTTAAATCTTAAATATGTATTTCACGGACGAGTAAATTAAAAAGGATGAATCAGAATTGAATAATGAATCTATCGTGATTGAATGGGAATTAACCGATGAGGAACGCGCTTTAATAAAGCAAGGCATGGCAGAGTATGAAAAAAATCCAAATAGTTATATCCCGATTGACAAAGTGAATTAAAGGAATCCGGTCTCGTAATATATAATATATATAAAAAAATAATAAAAGGAGAGTAATTTTTATGAAAAGAACGATAGCGCTTTTATTGCTTGTCTCTATGATTTTAATCGCTTTGGCGGCGTGCGGTTCGCAGGACGGCGACACCGTTAATCAGGGGAACTTGCCTAATGCGGGAAACGACGATATTCCCGGTTCGGACGGTTTTGAAAACGGGGGAAACGAAGAAGTTAAACTGCTGCCGGATTTACCCGACGGTCAGAATTTCGGAGGTCACGTCTTTACTTTTTTGGTCCATGAAGAGTTGAGCGACGACTGGCTCTCGAATATACCTCTCGAAATCGTCGCGGAAATCGAGGAAACGGAAGAGCCTATTGTCGCGGAAGTGTACAAAAGAAACGAGATGCTCAAAGAAAAATATAACGTCGATTTCAGGATGCTGCCCGAAAACGAGGAGCATAACGTTTTGAGGAGGGTCGTTCAGTCGGGAGACGACACCT
This sequence comes from Oscillospiraceae bacterium, assembly GCA_009777355.1. Taxonomy (GTDB): domain Bacteria; phylum Bacillota; class Clostridia; order Oscillospirales; family WRJC01; genus WRJC01. Next base: position 21,879 of record WRMA01000002.1, read on the forward strand.
ACGACGCGGTCGTTATTTTTAATAATAATATTCCTCCGGTTATAAACAACGGGCTTCTGGTTACGGTTGACCAGCTGCCGTACGTCGATTTGGATAAGCCGTGGTGGGACGATTCCGTAAACGGTATGTCCGTCGCGAATAAGCAGTTTCTGCTCGGCGGGGATATTTTAATACTCGACAACGAAGCGACGAACGCGCTCGTTTTCAACAAGAAACTCATGTCGGATTTGCAAATGGAACTGCCGTATAATCTCGTAAACGAGGGAAAATGGACGATGGATAAGCTTAACGACTACGTTAAAGGCGGTTCGTTCGACCTGAACGGCAACGGGGTTATGGACGTTGAAGAGGACAGATGGGGATTCGTGTGCTACAGGGATACTATGCACGCGCTCCTGGTATCCGGAGGCGGAGCGCTGGCAGTAAAAGACGCGGACGATTTGCCGTTTATAGATTTTGCGAGCGACAGAAATTTAAGCGTCCTGGAAAAAGTCATGGACATTATGTATAATAAAATAGACGTTTTGAATATACAGTCCGATATAAGCGACGGAGGGAACAACAGCGAGAACTGGCTCAGGGCGTATCATAACGCGTTCGAACAGGACAGGGCGCTGTTTATGTGGGTAAGAATGAGAGTCGTCGAAAAATTCAGGGGAATGGACTCCGATTTCGGGATTGTTCCGCTGCCGAAGTTCGACGAGAACCAGGCGAATTATCACAGCGTCGTAAACCCGTATACGGGAGTTCTGATGGGAGTGCCGAACACGGCGTCGAATCTTGACAGGACGAGTATAATTTTAGAGGCTATGGCGGCCGAAAGCAGATATACTATACAGCCGGCTTATTACGACGTGGTTCTGACGAGAAAATTCGCGAGAGACGCGGAATCCGAAGGGATGCTCGATATAATATTCAATTCGAGAGTCTATGACATAGGCGCGATTTATGCGTTCGGCAACGTGTTTATAGATTTGATTACCCTCGCTGACAGGTCAAACACAGACGCGATGTCTTTTTATGAGAGAAGAAAAGGACAAATGGAAAGAGATATAAACAGGCTTATCGAAAGCATCCAGAACATGGATTAGGGTTCAAAGAATAAACGCCGCCCCCTTCTTAACGAAGGGGGCTTTGATTTGGTTAAGTAGGGGCGATTATTAATCGCCCGCCATATACTGCAAACGCTGGTTGAAATTCACGGGCGATTATTAATCGCCCCTACATTTTAATTGCGTTAATTGCGATAGACCTCTTGCGAAATTAAAATCCTGATTGTAGGGGCGCGCATTGCGCGTCCGCAAAACCAACGTAATTTTGACATCTTTCAGACGGACGGCCAATGGCCGCCCCTACATGGTAACATGATTTCGCGAGAGGTCTAATTAATTTTATCTGAAGAAAAACGAGAATATTCCTCCCGGTTTTTTCTGCTCCGCGTTATATTCGAGCATCGAGTTAAGCATTTCGACCGACTGCGCCCTGTCAAGAAATCCTCCCGGGTTTACGTTGCCGTTTTCGTCGCCTTTTATTATTCCGGCGGAGCTTAACGCAGCTATATCTCCCTCCGCCCATTCGGGTATAAACACGGCGTCGACAAACACGGAATCTGATATATTATTTCTTACTGAAGCCGAATCGGGATTGATTTTCAATATATTATTGAGCATTACGGCGGCTTCCGCCCTGATTATTATACTGTTCGGGTCGAAATAAAGCCCGACGTCCGTTTCTATGCCTTTGATTATTCCCAGTTCGTAGGCTTTTGTAACATAGGGCTTATATTTAAACGGAATATCAGCGTCGTCCGCGAAGCCGGTTCTGAACACTTCGGACATATTTTTGTCGAGTTTCGCGGCCCTTATTATCATCTCCGTAAATTCCGCTCTCGTCATGAGGACGTCTGGTTCAAATAACAGGCCGGGATTGTTTTTGTCCGCGTCGATAAATCCCGCGGCGGCGGCTTTGACTGCGGAGTTTGCCGCCCAGTGTTCGTCCATGTCGGCAAACCTTACGCTGCTCGCCGCTTTCGTGATTTTGATTTGCGCGGTCGCGGGGTTTGAGAGATTGCCGTATTTATCCTCGACCTGATAGACGAAGCTGTCTTTGCCCGTGTAATCCCTGCCCGGCCTGTAAACGAAATGTCCGTTTGTCACGTCTATAACTTCAAGAAGTCCTTTTTTGGGTCCCTGGACTATTCTGTAGGTTATGTCGTCGTTGTCGGGGTCGGTTCCGTCCATCGATTTAAAAACGGGGATATTTTTCTGGGTCGTGAGGGTTATCGCCTTTGCGGCGGGAGCGAAGTTAAGAGATTCGAGAACTGAAACGCTGCATCTTATCGACGAATTTTCAGACGAGTCTTCGGCGTTCCTGAAAGTAAAACTGATTTCGCCGACCCTGTTGGGATACGGCACGAGCCTGATATACTGTATATTCTCTCTGGATATAGTCTGCCCGGGGAGAATATCTCCGCCGCCGAGGGTTAAAACGCCTTCTGAAAAACGGGGCAGGTCTGTAATCGTTACGGAGCCGAGTTTTTTCACTCCGAGAATTTTCTCAAATTCTTCGGGTCTGAAAGTAATATCGCTGTTTAGCAGAGCGGATTTTTTAAGCTCGAGACGGTTTCTTATGATATTTAATCCGTGGGAGAGGGGAGCGGTTTCGCTGCGTACGGGAACGGAGACGCTCTCTCCTACCGTGCTCGATACCCTGACGTAGCTTTCGTAATTTTCCCCCGCGCTCGAATTAACGAGTCCCCCGGCCGACGCGGGGATTGCCGCCGCGAGAAAACAAATAACGGCGAGCGCCGTTATCAGGCGGTTTTTAAGCTTGATTTTGATTTTTTGATTCTTCATAATATAAATTCAGCCTCCGATTTTCTAAAATAAAAATAATAAATTTATGTTTTTTAATATTATTTTATACTTTTTTTAGAATAATATTCCTTTTTGTCTATTTTTATGCAAAAAAATTTTTTATTATTTTTATAATTTATGTTAGAAAAGATAGTTTTGAATTGTATGTATATACAGACGCGTCAAAAAAAATATATATTTCGGAGGGAGTTGGTCTATTATAAACACATCGAACGCTTATAATAAAATTAATATAATCGAATCTAATTTAATAGAAAAGAAGTTTGAAAACATGAAAACGGACGAAGGTTTTTATCAGAGATATAATCCGCAGATACGCAAAATCGTGTCGAGAATATTAAATCATGCGGGATTAAACGGCGATATTGACGACTGCGTGAACACGGTTTTTCTCGATATTATGGAAAAGTTAAGTCAGTATAACGAAACCCGCGGAACTATGGCGGCTTTTGTCGCGGTGATTGCGAGGTCCGCCGCTTTAAACTACTGCAAAAGCGGCGCGCGGAGAAAAAGCGAGCTTATCGGCGACGAAAAGCTTGATTTTTTAGCCGGCCCGCTGGGTTATGACGACGAGACTGAGTTTGATTCGCTCGTCGGGAATATAATCGCGAGGCTTAACCAAAAAGAGAGGGTTTTATTTTCAATGAGGTATTTATACTATTACGCGCCGGAAGAAATCGCCGCGGCTTTAAAAATCCGCAGGAGCGCCGTCGATATGAGAGTAAGCCGGCTCAAAAGCAAAATCAGGAGTTTTCTCACCAAAGGAGGGGTAATCATATGAATAAAAAATATTTTACGGACGCATTGAACGAACAAACGATAATCGATTTGACGGCTGAAATGCTGAAGGAGGAAAACATGAATAAAAATATGGCGAAACCAAGAATTAAATCTATGCTGTTTAAGATAATACCCGCGGCGGCGATGTTCGCTTTGGTCATAGGCTTAATAAATATACTGCCGGGGATTTTAAATAATAATAATAACATAGATATGCCGGGAGCGTATATTCCGCGAGAAGAAGAGCAAACGGAACCGTTCGTAACGCAGAGAAATATGTTCCTGCCGCAGTTTGTCGAAAAGACGTTTTTCGAAGAGAAAATAATCGCGGCTATACCCGAGGGAAGAGAACGCGACAAAATAATGGCCTATTATTCCGAAGCGTTTACGAAACCGACGGCCGCTATGTTTGCGGAGAATATATCAAACGGAATAATTACGACGTATTCGTTAAGCGAAGGCAACGCAAATCAGTTTTATGAGCTTGACAAATATATCACCGAGAGAGAACACGGTCTGCCTTTAGAGATTCTTATCAGATATACTGACTTAACCGGAAATGATTTAATGCAGATGTACGAAGATTACGGCGTGATTATAACAGAAACGCCCGACCCGTACAGTCACGTGAGATTCGGCGAAACAAGAGATATATTACTGCTTGACATTGAGTGGCACACTTATGAAACATACTTGGAAGAAGTAATTGAAGGACTCGGGTTAAACATTCGCGGAGAGCTTGAGAGAATTGCCAACAACAGCTGGTACTCTACAAGAATTATAAACGGAAAACATTTTGAATATCTTGCTGAAGGTGTTTTTTCCCGCGATACGGATGACATACAACAATTTCTTGATTCCGACGGATATTACAGATTTGAAATTTATCCCTCTGGAGGGAATCTGGTATATACCGACGGCGACGGAGAAACTAAAATCAAAAAATTTACTGTCACAAACTCAAAACGTCAGTATGACCGAGTATTAGAAGAAGAAATAATCCCGTTCTGCGGCGAGCTTTTAGAACAGGGATTGCTAACTCGGGAAAAGTATGATTATTATACGAAAACCAGAGGGAATCTTTTGGATTATTATATTGGCTTGTATTTTTAGAAATCATACCAATATGCAAACGAAATAAATCTTTCTGCCTGTCGGACAGACAGGCGCTATGTAGGGCGCGGCTTCCATGCCGCGCCGTGAATTTTAATCCAACGTCGTCCGCGCTATGTAGGGCGCGACGCCCTCGTCACGACGCGAATTTACCGTAGGCATAACGGTTTTCACGCGGCGCGCCGAGGGCGTCGCGCCCTACGAGATAATATCAAAACATCATCAAATATTTTTGCGGCATTTGCCCTATTGTTTTTACGGCGCGGCATGGAAGCCGCGCCCTACTTGACAACAAATATTTTTTATGTTATATTTATACCCACTTAAATTTTATAATATAATTTCCGGAGGATTTTTGATTTTGAAACAAAAAACAAGAAAATTAAGCGTAAGGCTTACGATACGCAATATCTGCTATATCTCCCTGTTTGCGGCGGCGATTGCCGTATGCGCGCAGATTATTATACCCATGCCCGCCGTGCCGTTCACTTTGCAGACGTTCGCGGTACCTCTGGCGGGGATTATTCTCGGCGCGAAAAAAGGAACGCTCGCCGTTCTCGTTTATATTTTACTCGGCATGACGGGCGTTCCTGTGTTCGCGGGATTCCGGGGAGGTTTCGGCGTTATTTTCGGCGCGACCGGAGGATTTATTTTATCTTTCCCCGTTATGGCTCTAATCGCGGGGATTTTTTCAGACCTCCAGAATAAATTTAAACTTAAACTTAAAAATATACGCCTGAGAATATTATTTCTCGCGTGCGGGCTTATTTTAGGCGCAGGGTTAAATTACATATGCGGTCTTCTGTTCTTCTGTTACATAACTTCGAGAAGTCTCGGCGAGGCGTTCGCTTTATGCGTTACCCCGTTTCTTCTGCCTGATACGCTTAAAATAATACTTGCCGGCGGAATAGGCGTAAGCGTAAGAAATATTCTCGTAAGAAATAAAATCCTTGATTAGACCTCTTGCGAAATTAAAATCCTGATTGTAGGGGCGCGCATTGCGCGTCCGCAAAACCAACGCGGTTTTGACGTTTTTCTGACGGACGGCCAATGGCCGCCCCTACGTCATTAACCCGAGAATAAACTGAACAGAGACCTGAAAGAAGTCAGAACCGCGGCGCATATAAGGGTGCAGTAAGACACGAGCATAAATAATTTAAGCGCGGACTTGACTCTTTGACTTCTGAACGGCCGGGACAGTTTTAACAGTTTGTTTTTTATTTTCAATTTAATTTCCAAAATAGTTTACCTCCATGAAACATATAAAAATATTTATATATATATTTTTCTCTTTATTTCTGGAGTTTATACTATTTTTTTCTTATAATTCTAAATAATACTTATTTATTTTGAATTAAAGCGCTCCGCGTTTCATATATTTAAATTATAAATTATAAAACGCGGAGCGGATTTATGACGTCTTTTAAAATATCGGTTAAAAATAACGTGAAATTATTTGTTTTTGTTTGCTTTACTGCGGTAATATCCGGGGGGTTATTTGTAAATTACGCCTTTTTGCATAATCGCGGCGATAATTACGGGGATATACTCCCGGTTCTGGAGAGCGGCGGCGAATATATAAAGTGGATGGAATTTAATTTAAAGCTCTCCACTTTGCAGAAAGCCCTGAAATACGATATCGATTCAAATTCAAACGGGGGAGAGACCCCGCTCAACTGGATTGAGCTCATGTCTTACGCGGCCGCGAAAAACTGGGGCAACGTTAAAGACGAGAAAAAAATAAACAGAGACATTGACGATTTGGTTAAACAGCTCCGGAACGGCAAAACAATAGAGGAGCTTACTGAAAATAATAATAATCTGAAATTATACGGTTATTATTACGAGACGTTTTACGCGGTTCTCAACGGCTTCGTCGGGGATTATGAATTAATAGAAACTTCGCCGGAGAATCCCGGGGAGGAGATTTTAACCAGAAAATACGGCTTGAAAGTCTTTTCGCCGATTGCCAGAGGTTACGGTTACTCCCATTACGACGATTTCGGCAACTCCCGTTCGTTCGGCTACAGGCGAAAGCATTTGGGGAACGATTTACTCGGGAGCGTGGGCACGCCGATTATCGCCGTCGAGGACGGATACATAGAAGCTATGGGCTGGAACAGATTCGGCGGCTGGCGTATCGGCATAAGAAGCCATGATAATCAGAGATATTATTATTACGCGCATTTAAGAAAAGGTCATCCGTTTGCCGGCGGACTCAAAGAAGGCGGGTTTGTTCAGGCGGGCGACGTCATAGGCTATCTGGGCATGACGGGATACAGCTCAAACGAAGATACCAATAATATACAAATACCCCATCTTCACTTCGGATTACAGATTATATTCGACGAATCGCAGAAAGACGGGATTAATCAAATATGGGTCGACGTTTATAATATAGTCAAACTTCTCGAGGGTAACAGAATGGCGGTCGGGAAAACGGCCGACGGAAAAGAATGGCAGAGAGCGAGAAATATAAATAATATAGTCACGGATTAGCAGGGGCGATTGATAATCGCCCCCCGTTTTTTTATGTTTAAATTTTGATTATATAATAAAAATTAATAGATTGTACAAGAAATATATCAAAATATTATATATACTGAAAATAAGTAAATAAATTTAAATATATACGAGTTACGCAGTTGGTTTAAATCTGCTCCAAAGCCCTCTTTTTTAAAGAGGGTGGCGCGCGGAGATGTTATTTTGATTGAGGCATTGGCGTAAAATCCGCGCGACGGGTGTTTTGAAATTTGACGCTGCCGAGGGGAGACAGAAACACCCGCCGTCTGCGGACGGCACCCTCTTTACGAAAGAGGGCAAAGATAGTAAATACATCAAGCGCGTAACTCAGGATATAAAAAAGAGAAAATATGGCGAATTACGAGCATTATAAAATATTTTGTAAAATAGTCGAATGTCAGAGTATATCAAAAGCCGCGAACCAGCTTTACGTTTCGCAGCCCGCTGTCAGCCTCGCTATAAAACAGCTCGAGACAAGTCTGAACGTCAAGCTTTTTTTCAGGACGCAGAAAGGCGTGACCTTGACGAGCGAAGGCGAAATGCTGTATAATTACGTCAGGCAGGGATGTACGCTTATCAGCGTCGGCGAAGAAAAACTAAAAGAACTCAGCGTACTTCAGGCGGGTGAAATCAGTATCGGCGCGAGCGATATGACGCTGAGGTTTTTTCTTCTGCCTTTAACAGAGAGATTCCATAAAAATTTTCCTCTGGTAAAAATAAAAATATCGAACGCGCCGACTCCCGAAACCCTTCAGCATCTAAAAGAGGGGATTATAGATTTCGGCGCGGTTTCCGAACCGGTCGACTACAACGCGGCGAATTTTAATTTCAAGAGCGTAAAATCAGTCCGGGATATTCTCGTCGCGGGGGATAAATTCAGGGAGCTTGCCGAAAGCGGCGGGATTTCTCTGCCGGATTTGAAGAAATACACGTTTATCATGCTTGAAAAAGGCACGAGCACGAGGCAGTACATAGATACTTATTTCAGGAAAAACAACATAGAAATCAATCCGGAAATCGAGCTTGCGACGAGCGACCTCGTCGCCGAATTTATACGCAGGGGAATGGGCATAGGTTTTATTCTTGAAGATTTCGTTATCGAAGAACTGAGAAACGGGGCGCTGCATAAAATAAATCTGATTCCCGAACTTCAGCCGAGGGAGTTTTATATAGTCACCCATTCGAATATACCGCTGACGTCCGCCGCGAAAAAGCTTCTCGAATACAACGACATAGACGTAAGCGGCATAGACGCGGGAGCTAATTATTAATTGATAGTTAATAGACTTCTTGTGAAACTGCATTACCATGTAGGGGCGGCCATTGGCCGTCCGTCCGAAAAACATCAAAACTGTGTTAATTTTACGGACGCGCAATGCGCGCCCCTACAATCAAGATTCTAATTTCGCAAGAGGTCTAATATTAAACGGAGGTTTTTATTATGGGTAGCAAAGCGAAAAGGGATATAAATATTGCCGTTATAGGCTCGGGATTTATGGGCAGGACGCACAGTTATTCCGCGGCGAATCTCAAATTTTTCTATGAGGATTTGCCGTTCAACGCGGTTCTGCATACGATTTGTTCAAGAGATAAAACAAAAGGCGAAGAAATTGCCGGAGAATGGGGATTTTTAAAATCAGAGACGGATTTGGATAAGATACTCGGTAATCCTGAAATCGACGTTATAGACATATGCTCGCCGAATATATATCATTTCGATATTTTAACGCGCGCTATTGACGCGGGAAAGCATATATACTGCGAAAAACCGCTCGTAATATCGGCCGAACAGGCCGACGAAGTCATAGAGAAATTAGACAGCGTAAATAAAAAGATTATATGCGCGGTGGTGTTCCACAACAGATTCTCCCCGGCCGTTCTCAGGGCGAAGCAGATTACGGACGGGAATCTTCTGGGGCGGGTTATTTCTTTCAGGTGCGCTTATCTTCACAATTCAAATATAGACTTAAACAAAAACGCGGGCTGGAAACAGACTTCTGCCGGAGGAGGAGGCGTTTTGTTTGACCTTGGTTCGCACGCGATAGATTTAATGCGCTTTTTGTGCTGCGGAAACAATAATAACGGCGATATTATATCAGTTTCGGGAAAATCGCAGATTTTTTTCCCCGTAAGAAAAGGCGTAGACGGCAAAGAATGGCAGACGGACGCGGACGAGGCTTTTTATATGACCGTTCAGCTCAAAAACGGAGCGGTCGGAACTATCGAGGCGAGTAAGCTCGCGACGGGAACAAATTCAGACTTGTCGTTTGAGATATACGGCGAAAAAGGCGCGCTTAAATATTCGCTCATGCAGCCGAATTATCTGGAGTTTTACGATAACTCGAAGCCGGACGGCGATTACGGCGGGGAAAAGGGCTTTACGAAAATAGAGTGCGTTCAGAGATACCCCGCTCCGGGTAATATTTTCCCGGGGGTGAAAGCTCCTGTCGGGTGGCTGCGTCTGCATATGCACAGCCTGTATTTATATCTTGACGGGGTTTATAGAAATAATTTAAACGAATTGTCGCCGTCTTTTTACGACGGCGCGGCGGTTCAGAAGATTATGTCGAAGGCTTTGACTTCCGATAAAACCGGCGGCTGGGTATATATATGATTACAGAATTTTCAGAATTTGTCAAAACGTGCTGTTTTACGGGTCATCGTCCGAAAACCCTGCCGTGGGGTTATGACGAGAGCGATTTAAGATGCGCGGCGCTGAAATCAAGAATTAGATTTACGCTTGAGAATTTAATAGTTCTGGACGGGTATAATAAATTTATTTCCGGAATGGCAATGGGAGCGGACATGATATGCGCGGAGGTCGTCCTGTCGCTCAAGGCTTTGTATCCGCATATAAAACTGGAGTGCGCGGTGCCGAGCTATGCGTTTACAGAAAGCTGGAAAGATTCAGACGTTCACAGATTCAGCGGCATATTAACCAGAGCGGATTCCATAAGATACGTCACGGTCAATAAAATATACAGCAGAAAAGATTTAATGCTTAGGAATATATATATGACCGACGCTTCGGATATTATTATAGCGGTTTATATAGACGGCGAGAGCGGAGGAACGAGAAACACTATAGATTACGCGAGGGCAAAAAACAAAGAGGTTATAATAATAGAACCGTGAAAGCAAATAAACAAATTTATTTATTTTATATTTTTATATTTTTATATTTTTTATTTATAGGGGGAAAATTTAAAATGAAAACGAGAAAATTATTGTTTTTGATTCTGACTGTTCTAATAATTTCTGTTCTGACGGCGGTTACTTCCTGTTCTTCGGAGCCTTCGGGCTCGGGTGACGCGAATATTCCGGGAGGGGGAGACGCCGGCGAAGATTCTGATTCCGGGCCGTCCGGTTCCGACGGCGAGGTCATAGCTGAAGAAGAAGAAAAATATGAGTTTCCGGATGTTAATTTCGGAGGTCACAAAATGCGTGTTCTGGGTCCGGACCAATGGTGGGCTATGTCTGCGATGATGTTCGACGAGGAGGAAATGGACGCGGGCGACCCTCTTGACGACGCGATTTTCAGAAGAAACCAGATAGTCGAAGAGCATCTTAACATAACGATAGAGGCGACTCTCGTCGCGGGGCCGGAATCGAGGGCGAGAAGGTCTATCCAGGCGGGCGCCGACGATTACGACGTCGTGTTTACCGATTCTGCTCAGGCGGGAAGCTTGGCAAGCCAGGGATTATATCTGGACTTGCACGGCGTTCCGGGGCTTAATTTAGAGAAGCCTTACTGGAATCAGCTCGCGCACGAATCCGCCGAACTTCTGGGCAAATTATATTTTACGACTTCGGACGCGAATATAATCACGAACGACGCTATTTGGGTTTTGTATTATAACAAAAAAATCCACCAGGATTTGGGGCTTGACAGTCCGTATACTTTGGTGAGGGAAGGCAGATGGACTATCGACGCGCTTTACGATATGGCGCGCGCCGCCGCAAGAGACATCGACGGAGACGGCAGATGGGCCGCTGACGATATATGGGGAATATCCACTCACGGTCTGGGATTTCTCGCCTTTCTCGAATGTCAGGACCAGAGGCTCGTGAGATTAAACGAAAACGGCGAGCCTTATTTAATAAATCCGGACGCCAAATTCGTAGACGCGTTTACAAAGGCGTTCAGAATCATGAATAAAGAAGACGGCATATGGCTTCACGGCGAGGGAACTTTTGTCGGCAAAACGGCCGATTTAGACCACCAGACAAAGACTTTTATGGCTGATTTGTCGCTGTTCTGCAGCGAAGTTCTCGGACACGCGAGAGTGTTCAGGGAGATGACTGCCGATTTCGGGCTGCTGCCCCATCCCAAACACGACGAGTTTCAGGATAAATATTATACTTTCATGATAGACACAGTTCCCGCTTTCGGCATACCCATAACTGCAAATCCCGAGAGAACCGGCGTGTTTATGGACGCGTTCACGGCGGTATCGGCCGAGACTATTATGCCCGCGTATTACACGATATCTCTCGAGGGTAAATTTACCAGAGACGAAGATTCCATCGAGATGCTGAATATAATCAGAGACGGACGGATATTCGACCTTGCGGTTCTATATAACTGGGGTACGTTTTACAGTCAGATTATAACTTACGGAACCGGAAGAGAGGGAACGAACCCGGGTTCGGTTTTTGAAAGATACGGCGACAGGGTGAACACCGCAATCGAGCAGACGCTCGAAAGATACAGAAACATGGAATAAAATAATAGACCTCTTTTAAAACCGAAATACGACCACCCCGCCCTTCGGGCACCCCTCCGCGGAGGGGAATTAATAAAACGGCGGAGTTGAGTGAAAATTCCCCTCCGTGGAGGGGTGGCGCGGCGCGTAAGCGGCGTGACGGGGTGGTTTTGAAAGAAGTCTAATAAAAAAATATATATTTTATTTGCCTATGCAGAAATTTTTGAAGATTCTGCCGACGATATCTTCCGAAACGGACTGCGAGTCGCACCGTTCGAGATTTTTTACCGCGAGTTCCAAATCCATACCCGCGACGTCCTGCGTGTAGCCGTTTTCAAGCGCCGCGGCCGCCGAATTTAAATTTTCGCAGGCCGCGCAGATTTCAAAATACTGGCGTTCTTCTGTCAAAATCTCCCCGGAGTCTAAATCGTACCCGTCAAGATTATATAAATCTGCGAGCCTGATGCCGAACTCGTCGCGAGCCGAAACGCCGGAGTTCAAGACAGTATTGTTTTTCGCCGAAATCATCAGGGATTTTGCAAAGCTCCCTTCGCTTTCAATAATAAGAGGGAGCTTTTGTTCTGTTGTAATTTCGTCGCATTTATTTGAAACGGCGATGATTTTCTTTCCGGAATTTTCCTCTCTTCTTAAAATTTCAAGTATATTGTAATCGTCGCCGCATAAATCCCCGGAAGCGTCGAAAACCCCGATAATCAAATCGCTCTCCGAAACTTTGGCGAGCGCCTTTTCTATGCCTATATTCTCGATTTCGCCGTCCGTTTCCCTTATTCCCGCGGTGTCGTATAAATTCAGGACGAAACCGTTTACGCTTATTTTCGCGTAAACTATATCTCTTGTCGTTCCGGGAGTTTCGTGGACTATCGCGGCGTCGCTCTGCGACAGCATATTAAGCAGAGTGGATTTACCCGCGTTCGGTCTGCCTATTATAACGCAATTTATTCCGTCCGAAATTATTCTGCCCGTATTATAACTCTCTTTTAACTTTTCAAGTTCGTTTTTGACATATATTAATTTTTCAAGCATGATTTCCGGGGTCATGTCCGTTAAATCTTCGCCCGGGTAATCTATAAAAACATAGACCTCGCTGATAATATCTTTTAAAATATCAGATATTCCGGAAATTTTTCTTGAAAGAGCCCCTTTTGTCTGCGCCGCGGCGAGCCTCGCCCCGGCTTCGCCGGAAGCCGAAATAAGCCTGCCGACCGCTTCCGCTCCGGTGAGCGAAATCCTGCCGTTTATATACGCCGTTTTTGTGAACTCTCCGGGTTCGGCGAGTCTCGCCCCGGCTTTTATCGCCGAGTTTAAAACCGCGTTCGCGATATATACCCCTCCGTGGCACGAGATTTCGACCGTGTCTTCCCCCGTATAGGAATACGGCGATTTGAATTTTACGGCAATCCCTTCGTCGATAATCCTGCCCGTATCAGGGTCTGAAATATCGCCGAAAATTGCGGTATTAGCCGGTATATCGCCTAAAGCTTTAAACTTTTTATTTCTCGGCAGAAATATTTTCCCCCCGATTTCAAAGGCCGCAGAGCCCGATATTCGTATGACCGCGATTCCTCCCGTTCCCCTCGCGGTCGCTATTGCGGCGATTGCGCCGTTCAAAAACATAAAATCTTTCTCCCTATCCAAAAAATATATCTTTATTTTTTTTATTTTTAAACGCCGCAAGAATAATCGGCGGCGTCAAGCCCAGACAAACAGAAACGAGAAAAATCAATATGCTTATTTCCCCGAATCTTAAAATTTCCCTGACCGGAGAAATAAAAACGGAACTGATAACGGCGCACAGATTTATTATAAACGCCGCCGAAAAAAGTCTGTTTCTGAAAAATAATCTTAAATCGGACAAACGCCGGCATAAACAGACCGAGACCGAAATATGCGAGGTTATATAAGTTACGAACGCCGCCGTTTGGGCCGATTCTAATTCTCCCGGGTTTATATAAATCAAACAGGCGGAAAAAGCCGCCGAAGTAAACAAAAAAATCAGAACTCCCGAAATTAACCCGCGTTTTAATACGGCCCGGTTAAATTTCTTCGGGTCTTTATACTCCCCGAAATTTTTTCTCAATATATCCCAGTTTTTGTTATCTTCGCCGAAACACATAGAGACGGCGAGCATAAACCCCGTAATAGTTCCCGCAAACAATATCTGCATTGAATTTAAAATATACCCGCCGTCAATAAAAATTGCCGACAACGCGATAAGATACTGCGATATAAAAAGCGAACAGGCGAAATAAACGCTCCGGCATATATTCCTGTAAATCAAAACCGAATCCCTGACCGTTTTAAGAAAAACCGAAAGCGTAAGGTTTTTTACTATGACGGACGCCTTGTTTTTCAGAACCCCGGCCTCCGCGCTTGCCGAAGCGAAAGAAACGCAGCGTTCGTTAAGCAGAATAAGCTCTGATATATCGTTTATTGTAACCGCGGGATATTTATTCCTGAACTCCAGGGCTTTCAGTAATTTCACTCTGCTGTAAAGACCGGCGGGAGCGAAAAGCCTGATTTTATCCGAGTTTATATAAAATATATCTTCTCCCGCAGCGGCTATTTTGCCGTCTCCGGAAATTTCGGCGGATTCATCCCCGGGGTCTTTTATTACGCCCAGTTTAACGGCGGCGTTTCTCGTGCGCAAATTATCCGAATCCGCAATCATAACCGGAGCGACTCCGCCTTTTTTTAAATAATCCGCGCTTTCGAATACGGCGGGGGATTTCGTTTCGGAAAAGCACGCGAAACCCATAAAATTCAAATCCCTGCCGGAAAAACCGGCCGGGGAATTAATACTTTCGGCGTATCTGTGATTAAAACTCTTCGCCGCGACGGCCATAACCAAATCATAGGACTTATATAAATCCTCGGTTTTTTCTTTAAGGGATTTCGCGACGGAATCCGGACAGCAGTCTATAATACTCAACGCCTCGCCGAAACAGACCAGATTAAAAATATTCTCCCTCAAAACAATCGAGCTTCTTATGCCGTTCGCGTGATTATAAACCGTCTTTCCCATCTTCTGATACGACTGATTTATTCCGTCATGATTCAGGCCGCATTTGCGGAGCGCCTCGAAAACCGCCTTATCGAGCGACGAATCGGTATTCGAACACATCGCCATATATATTAAAACGCGGCCTATTTCGTGAGCGTTCGCGTTTGCGTTCGGGTTCGAGACGTCGATATCCGCGACTCTCTCCAGTTGCATTTCGTCCTGGGTGAACGATTCGTTCTTTTTGGCAATCAGCAAATCTATATTGTTTATTTCGTCGACGGTCAAAGGATTTTTTATGAGTATACCGGATTCGGAGAGCCTTTTCATGCCGTATATAAGCGCAAAGTCGGCGATTACCGGGATTTGCTCTGAAAAACCCGCGGCAAAGAGAGCGACGGAGATAAAAATTACCTGAATCGTATCCCTGCCCTGGATTATTCCCGAAACGATTATGAAAACGGATAAGAAAACGGACGCGAGAAAAAAATTCCTTGATATTATATCAGCGCGGCGCTGCATAAACGAGGGCGCCGCGGGAGTTTCTCTCCCGGTTTTTTCTTCCGGTTTTTTCTCCGCCCGTCTTTTTGACGCGATACGGGTATTTTTCCCCGTCGCGATAACAATCGCCGAAGAACTTCCCGACTCCGCGACGTCTCCGGCCAAGACTATATTATCGTCGTAATAAGAGTCTTCGTGGGTTTTCTCCATTCTGATAAGCCCGCCGTTTTCGTCCATGCGTATGCAGGAGAAATTCTCCGTGAAAACGAGCCTCGCGTCCGCCGGAACGATATCCCCCGCGGATAATAATATAACGTCCCCGGGGACAATATTCTCTATATAAATATTTTTCCGGAGATTATTCCGCATAACAAGGGCTTTCGGACGGGCCGCGCCGTACAGACGCGAAAAAATCCCCGAGCATATTATTCTGATTATAAAAGCGGAAACGGCCGGAAATATATATAAAACAGTAAATAAACATATATATATAATAAAATCAAAATCCGGGGGTTCTATAATTATAACCGACAGGATTATCAATAAATATAAAATCCCGGTAACGCCGAAAGAAGCCGTAAGCATAGATTTTATACTCCGGTTCTTATTTTTCAGCCCGTAAAAATTATGCCGTTCAAGCATCGGGGAATCTATTATATTTTCTCCGTATCTGCGCTTTAATTTTATATACTGCTCGTCTGACAGTCCTTGCTTTTTGTCGGTAGAAAAAATAGATTCCAGTTCTTTTATATTCTTCCCCAACCCGTTAGCTCCCATTTTTTTATTTTCCCTTTTTTATAAAATAAATTTAGAATATAAAAAATATATTAATATTATAATTTAATTAATCAGTATAGTCAAGTTTTTTATAAAATTATATTCAGAATATTAATAAATACGTGATATAATATAATTATTAAAATATAAAACGGAGTTGATTTTAAATTTATGCATAATCAGAATCATGAAGAAATACTGATGAAAAAAGAAAAAAGAAAGAAAATCCTTAAAATTATAGTTCTTTCGGTAACCGGCGTTTTTCTGTTGTCCTTCCTGACGATTTTTATTTTGTCGGCGGTTCAGAACTATATAAACGACAGGGAAACCGCAAAAATCGAAGAGGAAAATATCTGGGCGGGACCGTTCCCCGAAGCGAACTACGGATTTAATATCTTTGACGACGCCGCGTATCTGGAACTCGACAGGAATATCCGGTTCAACGACGGAGGAACCGTGACGGTCATGACCGAAGAAAACAAAAGCTCCTACGCGCCCGAGCTGCAGTTCATGTACGACGCGATTAATCTTATAATAAACGGCGACTATACGGAATACAACAAAATCTTCACGGAAGATTATATCGCCGCCGCGGGCGATAATCTGCCGGAGCGCTTTACGATGCAGCAGCTTTTTGAGATAGAGCTCGAATATCTGGGCAACACCGGACACGCGGGTCATAATCACGCCGGTCAGGTTAATCCCGCAAGCCGTCTCGATATAGACATACAGCTGACCTATAAAATAAGAAACAACAACGGAACGTTCAGAAACGACCTCGATTTCGACGCTTCTTATTCCCGCGCCGTCGTTTATATGCTGGTCGCAGAACCGGACGGCTCCGATATAAAAGTCGATAAGATTCTTACGCAGAGACAGTACGAATCCGGACGGTTTTAGTAGGGGCGCGCATTGCGCGTCCGCAGAACCGACGTATTTTTAATGTTTTTCAAACGGACGGCCAATGGCCGCCCCTACAATTAATTAAATTCAAATCCCAGGTATGCGTTCTTTCCGCGCGTTTTTTACCCCGTTCCCTTCCCGAAAATACGCTTATATCAAGAGATATGCGCAGACAATTATCTTTATCGCTATAATCCGAGTCAAAAGTCATCACCGCGCCGAACGGTTCGAAATCAAAGCCCGTACCGTTTCCGTTCCCGTTTTCTCCGGCTTCAAAAGCCGAATATTCAGCCGCCGCGCCTTTATATAATATATTTTCGCAGTAATTTATAAAACCCTTTGCGGCGCAATCATAAAATTTATTTATTTGATTTATTTTTTTGCCTTCGATATTTTTAATACCGGGGAATTTTATATTGATTTGCAAAACGCCGGCGTTTTTATATTTCAGCGTTTTTTTAAAATTATTCTCAAAAACTTCCGGATTATTTAAAATATTTAAATTATCTGAACTGCTCAAGAAAATCACCTCAATATTTATTGTATGCCGCGTAATATAATAATTGCGTTCGCTTAATATAAATTTAAGGGCGGATTTTATATCCGCCCCCGCTTTTTTGTTTATTTCAGAAATTACAGGAATCTTCTCCGCCGCCGCAAGGCCCGGGTTCTTTGCAATCGCCTTCGTTCCCCAACCCGAACTCGCAGCCGCAGCCGCATTCGCAGATTTCCTCCTCTTCGTCTTCGTCGGGGATTTCGGGCTGGCTCGCTCCGCACGAATAACAGAAGAGAAACGTCTTGCACAGCTCTTTTCCGCAGTTGACGCAGAATTTTTTCTTCTTGATTTCAGCCGCTTTCGCCCTCTGCGCGCTTATGGAGTTCTCGATTTCGTCGATGCATCTGCAGAAATCGAGAATCTCGTCCGACACGCTTTCCGGCGAAATCCTGTATCCCCTGTAAACTATGCCGCCGATTTCTTTGAAGAAACTCTCGCGCTTAACCTCGTCGAACTTTATGTTCAGAGAAGTCTTCGTAAGCTCGACCACGTCGCCCGACGCCTTAATCGCCTTTTTTGCCGTTTCGTTGACCACTTTGCCCAGATTATCCAGAAAATCGCTCATAAAAATATTACCTCCGTGTTTTATAAATAAAGATTTATTTTGCCGGTTAAGATTAGTATACTATTTATCGTATAATATTATACAACAAAAATATAAAATATGCAACAGAAAAATAAAAAATTATTATATTATATTATATTTATTAATTATTTGTTTATTTAAATGTAAAATTATGCAAAAATAAATCCGGCGGCCGTTCAAGCCGCCGGATTTTTGCCCAAAAATAACTTTGCTAAAAATTACACGTATCAAAAACCTTCGGTTTAAGTCCCGGATCAGCTTTAGCAAATAGACAAAGAGATTAGCCCTGTTTTATTTTAGCGAAACAGTCGCTGCAATAAACGGGTCTGTCCGAGCTGGGTTGGAACGGAACTTTCGCTTCGCCGCCGCAGTCGGCGCATGTCGTGACATGCATTTCTTTTTGTGATTTCCCGGCATTTTTTCTTAAGTCGCGGCAATTTTTACATCTCTGAGGTTCGTTCTGGAATCCTCTTTCAGCATAAAATTCCTGTTCCCCGACAGTGAAAATGAAATCCTGTCCGCAGTCTTTGCATTGAATGGTTTTTTCTTGATACATGATATTACCTCGCTATTGTTTAAAAAAAATTATTATATATATATTAAAATTAATTAAATTAATTTAATATTCAAAGATAAAATATTCGGCGTACGGTTTCAGTTTCGATTTAATCCGGCAAACCGCGTTGTCTATAGACTTGACGCTCTTGTTTAATATTTTCGCCATATACTTATAGCTTTTATCGTCTATGTACATACCCAGGACTTTTTTTTCGAACACGCTGAGGGCGAGGGTAAAATCCCGCTCGAACAGCGAGCGCAAATCTCGGGGGGCGAAGTAGCGGTCGCATATCGACAGTTCGCTCCCGCGCAAATCGTCGAGGGGAACGAAATCGGGATTATACCCGGCGCGCTTCCCCGTTTTGCCGCAGCGCCTCAGCAGGGAGAGTAAATAATTCCTGACGCATATATTCGCGAACGTCGAAAACTTTGCGTTTTTCATATAATCGTAGCGTTTGGCCGCCTTATATAAAATTATGCGGCACTCCTGGAACAAATCCTCGCTGTCCGCCCGGGAATAAAAAGACGCGGACCCGGGAGAACTATACAACTTTGACAGATTATAGGATATAATATAATTATATCTCTCGCAGAGCGTAACGAAGGCGTCGCCGTTACCGTTTTGTATTTCCCGTATAAGAGAAATATCGCTTACCGCCCTCTCTGTTTTTTCCTCCGCGCAAACCGTATCGAATATTTCAAGCATCTGAAAAATCCCCGAATATAAACATAAATCAACAACAGACACTAAACAGTATATCAGCAATATTAAAAAATGTCAATAAAAACAGAAAAATATTATACATTTTATTTAAAATTAATAAATTGTTAACATTTATGCGTTATTTTTATATTATTTAATATTATTTTTTTATATTTTCAGGGGGTTATATTTAAAATGAGAGCTGTCCTTCAAAGGGTGAGCGGCGCGTCGGTCTCTGTCGGAGGCGAAATCATAAGCAGTATCGGCAGGGGTTACGTCGTTCTTCTCGGCGTCGGGGTAAACGATACGAAAGAAAACGCGGATAAAATGGCGGACAAAATACAGAAGCTGCGTATTTTTCCCGACGAAAACGGCAAAACTAACTTATCCGTAGAAGATATAGACGGCGGGATATTAATAATATCGCAGTTCACGCTGTATGCGGACAGCAGAAAGGGTAACCGTCCGAGCTTTACCGGAGCGGCGTCTCCCGGGTTCGCCGAGGAGCTCTACGAGTATTTTGCGGAAATCTGCGAGGGCAGATTCAAGAAGACGGGACGGGGCGTTTTCGGAGCGAATATGCAGGTTTCTCTCGTAAACGACGGGCCGTTCACGGTAATTTTAGAAATTGAGTAAAATTTTTATCTTTAAGCGCTTGACAAAACCGAAAATAAAGGGTAAAATAAGATAGGACAAAATAAAACGACCCGGAAGCGTATCGAAGCGGTCATAACGGAGCGCACTCGAAATGCGTTTGGGGGCAACCCCACGTGAGTTCGAATCTCACCGCTTCCGCCAGAAAGCAGAAAGCAGAAAGCAAAAAGCCCGATTCTGACATAATTTTCGGGCTTTCATTCTGCCCAAAAAATTTTCACCCTGAATTTTCACCCTAAAATCACTCTTTTTAATACGAGGGCGCGGCAATGGCTGACATATTCGATAAACGAAAGCGTTCTGAAATTATGAGCAGAACGCGTTCAAAAGGCAATAAATCTACCGAGTTGCGGCTTATTAAGTTATTTAAAGAAAACGGAATAACCGGATGGCGGCGGAATTATCCCGTAAAAGGCAAGCCGGATTTAGTTTTTATAAAACGGCGCATAGCGGTATTTACGGACGGCTGTTTCTGGCACGGTCACGACTGCCGGAATACCCGGCCGAGCGATAACGCCGAGTATTGGCAGAATAAACGCGAGCGTAATATGAAACGCGACGCAAAAATCACAGAGCTTTTTGAAAAACGCGGGTGGCGCGTATTGAGAATATGGGAATGTGAATTAAAAAAGAAAAACTTATCCGAACTGCTTGAAAGAATAGCCTGGCTGATGCCGTAACTTTTGTTTTTGTGCATGACCGGTAATTCGGGGGTTTCGATTTACTGACTCTAAAAGCCGGTTACTCTCCCGTAAGCTTCTTTAGGCTTGCCGTCTCTGCCGAACAAAAGCGGGTGATTCGTTCTTTTCACGGGAAATCCGTTCAGCCACGACGCTTTGTCGTCGAGACCCCAGAACGTCACGCCGCCGATTTTGTCTTTGTTTTCGCGAAGTACGGCGAAAATTTGAGAGTAAAGTTCGGTCTGCGTTTTTAGCCTGTCCTCCGGAAGAGTTTCGAAATCAACGCCGCGTTCGTCGAATTTATACACAGATACGTCGAGTTCCGTAATATGAATTATTAATCCGAGCGACGAAAACAAATCTATCGATTTCTGAAGTTCGCCGACGTCGAAATATATGTCGTAATGCGCCTGCAGTCCGACTCCGTGTACGGGTATGTTTTTGTCTTTGAGCGATTTCAATAATTTATATATTTTTTCGCGTTTTTCGGGATTCTCTGTGTCGTAATCGTTATAAAACAGAAGAGCTCCGGGGTCGGCTTCATGAGCGTAAACAAACGCTTTCTCTATAAATTCTTCGCTCCCGGCGATTTCGAAATACGGCGATTTTTCTCGCAGATATTCTCCGTCAATATCAGAAACCGCCTCGTTTACGACGTCCCAGCAGTATATTTTCCCCGCGTATCTTTTCACGACTGTATCGATATGCTCTTGCATGTACGAGTATAAAATCTCTTTCGGGAGATTATTTTTATTCGAGTCTTTGTACATCCATTCGCCCGTCTGGTTATGCCAGACAAGGGTATGCCCCCTGATTTTTAAATTATTTTCTGCCGCGAAGTCCGCGAGCATGTCGGCTTTCTCAAACGTAAATCTATTGCGTTCCGGCTGAACGGACGCGGGTTTCATCTCGTTTTCGCAGGTTATTCCGGAAAATTCGGCTTTTATAAGCTCATGCCCGTATTCCAGAACTCCCGGATTAATCGCGACCCCTATGTCAAAATAATTTTTGTACGCCTGTTTCAGCGTGATTTTTTCCATAAAATCTTTTCTCCTGTGTTTATAATTTAATTTAAAATTTATTTTATTTAATTATAGCGCAAAACGAACATATATGATATAATATAATTAAAATAATTTATTATATTTCTATATTTTTTATATTCGGAGGTATTGTTAAAGATGGAGAAACTGAAAAATTCGCGGCAGAAGACCCCGTTAGTAACGCATATTTTTACCGCCGACCCTTCGGCCCATGTGTTCGACGGTAAAATTTATATTTATCCCTCGCATGATTTAGACCTCGACGTTCCCGACGACGAAAACGGCGAACAATATCAAATGAAAGATTATCATGTACTGTCAATGGACGATATAGGCGCGCCCGTTACCGACTGCGGCTGCGCGCTGCATGTCGACGACGTTCCGTGGGCGAAAGGTCAGATGTGGGCTCCCGACGCGGCTTATAAAAACGGCAGATATTATTTTTATTTCCCCGCGAAAGACAAAGACGGGATATTCAGAATAGGCGCCGCGACAGGCGACAACCCCGAGGGGCCGTTTAAAGCCGAACCGGATTATATCCCCGGAACTTTCAGTATCGACCCGGCAATATTCGTCGACTGCGACGGCAGGGCGTATATTTATTTAGGCGGCATTTGGGGAGGACAGCTCGAAAAATGGCGTACGGGAGTTTTCGACCCGAACGCTCCCCATCAGAACCCGAAAGGGGATTCTTTAGACAACGACCCCGCTATAGGAGTATATATCTCTGAATTGAACGACGATATGCTGACTTTAAA
Organism: Oscillospiraceae bacterium; assembly: GCA_009777355.1. Taxonomy (GTDB): domain Bacteria; phylum Bacillota; class Clostridia; order Oscillospirales; family WRJC01; genus WRJC01. The sequence continues at coordinate 44,615 of WRMA01000002.1, forward strand.
AGAGCCGTTAAGAGAAGTTAAGATACTCGGCGAAGATAATAAACCCCTGACTGTAGCAGACACAGACAAGAGATTTTTCGAAGCTCCCTGGATGCATAAATATAATAATAAATATTATCTGTCCTATTCTACCGGAGAAACGCATTATCTCTGCTATGCCGAAAGCGAGAGCCCGACCGGGCCGTTTAAATATAAAGGCAGGATTTTAGAACCCGTCAAAGGCTGGACGACGCATCAGTCTATTATAGAGTTCAAGAACAAATGGTATCTGTTTTATCACGACGCGGCGATTTCCGGGATAAGCCACCAGAGAAACGTCATGTTCAGAGAGCTTGAAATCGGCGAAGACGGAACTATTAAAACAATAAATCCTTATGACGGGGATTAAATCAAAATTAACAGACTTCTTGCATAACTTAAAAATCTGCAGAGAAAGCCCTCTTTTTTAAAGAGGGTGGCAGTCGCGTAAGCGGCTGACGGGTGTTTCGTACCCAAAGCCCCCTTTGTAAAAGGGGGCTAAACACTCGCCGTCTGCGGACGGCACCCTCTTTACGAAAGAGGGCAAGGAAATTAGATTTCGTAGTTATGCAAGAAGTCTAACAAATAAAAAAATAAATACGGGAGAAGAAATATTATGAAAGAAATATTATCACGGCGCGAACGGGTCATGCGAGCGGTCGAACGCAGGCCAGTCGACAGAACCCCGATTGACCTCGGAGTTCACTATTCCACCGGTATTTCGGCTTACGCTTACCAGAATCTTCGCGAATATTTAAACATGCCGAAGAAAAAAATCGAAGTAATCGACAGTTTTCAGTTTCTCGCAAGGGTAGACGAAGATATCCTCGAGAGATTTCACTGCGACTGTATGCTGTTTCACCCCGGTTATCCCACTACGAAAACATGGCGTCCGCGTGAACACTACGAATTTGAGATTTCGGGAGCGATTAACCCGACCCTCGAGGACGACGGCGCGTGGATTTTTTCGGGGAACGACGAAAATAACCCCGGACGAATGAAAAGTCCGGCGGGGGGATATTTTTTCGACGGCTGGGGATTCGACACGTGGGCGAGCAGTCTTGATTTCAACACGGAAGTCGCGAAGTACGCCGAGAAAATATACAAAGAAACGGATTATTTTACGCTTTACGTCGGCGGAGGCAGCGGATATTTTTCGGACAATCCGGATTATCTGGTTAAATTAATGCTCGAACCCGAAGAAATAAAAAAAGACTGCGAGAATCAATATAACTGGAGTATAAAATCGACGGCCGATATAATAGAAAAATGCGGGGGATATATCCAGGGATTATGCCTCGGGTCTGATTTGGGAACGCAGACTGCGGCTTTCGTGAACCCGAAGATTTACGCCGATTTAATCGCGCCGCAGCTTAAAAAATACATAGATTTCGTTAAGGCAAATTCAGACTATAAAATCTTTTTTCATTCGTGCGGAGCGATGGAGCCGTTTATTCAGATATTAATAGAGTGCGGGGTCGATATTTTAAACCCGGTTCAGGTGAGCTGCAAAAACATGGAGCCGTTCGAACTGAAGAAAAAATACGGGGATAAAATATGCTTCTGGGGAGGAGGCTGCGACACTCACGGAGCGTTCGGCAAACCAACGGGAACACCCGGAGAAGTCGCGGAAAACGTAAGATATCTGATGTCCGCTCTCGCGCCGTCAAGCGGATTTGTGTTCAATCAGGTGCATAATATAATGGGCGACGTCAAACCGGAAAATATAGTCGCGATGCTCGATACCGCATACGAAGAGAGTTTCAAATACGGGAATCTATAAATTTACCCAAAATTAATAAATAAATCATATAATTACAATAATTGCGATAATATTTATGTTATAATATTATATTAGACTTCTTGAAAAACCGAGATACGACCACCCCGCCGTCTGCGGACGGCACCCCTCCACAGAGGGGAATGAGTAAGAAAACGCCGGAGCAGAGTGGAAATTCCCCTCCGTGGAGGGGTGGCGCGACGCGTAAGCGGCGTGACGGGGTGGTTTTGAAAGAAGTCCATTGAATAAATAAAGAAAAGAAGAGGGGGAATATATAAAATGGACCGCAGCGTTCGTCTTGCGACGACTTATTACCGTAATTTCGTTCTGCTCGTCGTTCTTCCCCTTCTGGTTACTATAGGACTCGCTCTCTGGTTTCTCCGGGGGAATACCCTCGATTCTTCCGTCGATAAAATAGAGCTCGCGCAGCATAATATAATAGCCGCGCTGATAAGCGACGTCGAAAACGCGGTCCTGCAGTTCGGTCATCTTCTGGAAACCGGAGGAGGACGTCTCCAGGAATTATCTTCGCGGGTTTTTGCGGCTTCCGGGCAGGAAAGGGACGAAGCTATGGCTGAACTTCTCGAGTTTTACGAGCTTATTTCCCCTCCCGGATTAAAAAATATCGCCGCCGTTCATTTCTACGCGAAGAACGCAAGCTATTTTAACATAAAAGCTCCCGTGGGCGAGAATACCAGAATAAGAACTATACGCGCGTCTCAGTTTTACGCCGAAACGCTTAAACAGCCCGGAAAAGTCCATATCGGACTTACCGGAGGAGATATCGTACAACAGGAAAGGACGTCGTTCGACGGCGACGGCTATGCTCCGCCCCTTATAACGGTCTCTTACGCGCCCCTCCCGAAAGACTTGGAAGCTGAGAGTGAGGACGGGAGTATTAATAGTGACGAAGACCTGACTGAATTAATCTGCTTTTACATCACGACCCGGGCGTATGAAATGCTCCGAAATTTCGGAAACGAACCGGGTCAGGGCGATATTTATCTGATAGACGAGCGCAGGGAAATTATTATGACCTCCGCTTTAGGACATATGGGCGAGGTTAATCTGCCGGATAATATACCCTGGACGAGCAGGACTTACTCGGCCGTTATCGACGGAGGCCAGTATTCGTGTATCGTACGGGTAATAGAGGACGATTATCTTAACATAAACTGGAAACTTGTCAGCATAGTCGGATACGGCGCGCTTCTCGCGGACTTCAACCGGATTGCTCTCGTCGTCGCCGGCATCAGCATATTGCTGTTTATCCTGTATTTTATATTCTCCGCGAGATTCCTGAAAAATATCGTCAGACCCTTGCACAGTTTAATTTCAGGCATGGAAAAAATGGAGCAGCAGACCGGAAAAGGCGATTTAGCGGTATACGTCGAACTCAGCGGACAGCGCGAGATGAGGGAGCTTATAGGTTCTTTCAACGAGATGACGTCGCACATAGGCGACCTTATGCGTATAAAAGAAGGCATATTCAAAGCGTCTCCCGTCGGTCTGATAATGTTCGGCGGCGAGTATAATATTATCGACTGCAACGAGACCCTGCTGGAAATGTTCGGAGTCGCCAAAAGCTATTATTTCAGTAATTATGATAAATTCTCTCCGGAATACCAGCCGGACGGCTCGAACTCGAAAGATAAGTTCGGGGAGATTATGAAGCGCGCCCTGAACGGAGAGGAAGTCGTGACCGAATGGCTGTTCAGGAGCGGCGAGACCGGCGGCGGAGAGTCGGCGATACCCTGCGAGATTACGCTTTCCCGGACGGAAATGGGAGGGAAATATACCGGGCTGGGTTTCGTATACGACCTCCGCAGCATAAAGAGCATGGAGAATAATATACGCTTTCTCGAATCTGAGGTCGATAAGATAAATTACGACGCGCTTACCGGGATTTATAACAGACGCTATTACGACAAGCAATTAGAGCTCGTTATAAAATCCCTTTCCAGGGCGGGAGGTACGCTCAGCCTTATGATGATTGACGTGGACTGTTTTAAGCAGTACAACGACCAATACGGCCACAGCCAGGGCGACGACTGCCTGAGAGCCGTCGCGAAAACCCTCAAAGAAACCGTTACGAGAGCGGACGATTTCGCCGTCAGATACGGCGGCGAGGAATTTTCGGTCGTCCTGCCCAACACGGACGAAAAAGGCGCGGGGATAATCGCCGGGGAAATCCTCGAAAACATACGCAAACTGAATATTATCCACGAATACACGAAAGTCGAGGGAGTAAATTACATAACCGTTTCGATAGGCGTAACGACTGGAGTCGTCGGCCGCTCCCATAAAAGCGGCGATTACATAAAGCGCGCCGACGCAATGCTGTATCACGCGAAACACTCCGGACGAAACAGATACGCTTCCGGTCCGGTACGGGAATAATATACCTCCTGCGAAATCACGTTATACCAAATCGCGAAAAAAATAAACATTTATTAGACCTCTTTCAAAACTGAAATACGACCACCCCGCCGTCTGCGGACGGCACCCCTCCACGGAGGGGAATTAATAAAACGGCGGAGTTGAGTGAAAATTCCCCTCTGGGGAGGGGTGGCGCGCCGCGTAAGCGGCGTGACGGGGTGGTTTTGAAAGAAGTCCATTGTAGGGGCGGCCATTGGCCGTCCGTCTGAAAAACGTCAAAATCATATTAGATTTTGCGGACGCGCAATGCGCGCCCCTACAATAACACAAAAAAGGCGCGGCAGTAATAATTGCCGCGCCCCGTTATATTAATTTTTAATTAATTTTAAGAGAGTCTTTTTTCGAGGGCGTCGAGCTGTTCGGAGAGCTCTTCGGGAAGTCTGTCCCCGAATTTTTTATAGTTTTCTTTGATTGAAACGATTTCTTCGAGCCACGACGCTTTGTCTACGTCAAGGATTTTCGCCAGAGACTCTTCGCTGATTTTGTCTTCTATGCCGCAGAGGTCAATCGCTCCCGGCGCGGGAAGATTGCCTATGGGGGTTTCGACCGCTTCGCCGATTCCCGAAAGTCTCTCTACTATCCATTTGAGGACGCGGCTGTTTTCGCCGAACCCGGGCCATATAAACTTATCGTTCTCGTCTTTTCTGAACCAGTTGACGAAATATATTTTAGGCAGTTTGCCGGAGTCTGATTTTTTGCCGGTATTAAGCCAGTGCTGTAAATAATCCCCTGTGTGATAACCCATAAACGGAAGCATCGCGAACGGGTCGCGGCGTACTCCCGCGGCGAGTCCGATAGCCGCGGCCGTAGTCTCCGAACCCATAATAGAACCCAGAAATACCCCGTGATTCCAGTCGAGGCTCTCGTTTACCAGCGGAATCGTTCCCCCTCTGCGTCCGCCGATTAGAATCGCCGAAATCGGCACTCCCGCGGGGTCTTCCCATTCGGGCGCTATAGACGGGCACTGCGCGGCGGGGCTCGTGAAGCGCGCGTTCGCGTGGGCGGCCGGTCTGCCGCAGTCCGGAGTCCAGTCGTTGCCCTCCCAGTCGATTAGATGCTCCGGCGCGGGGATTCCGCCGCCCTCCCACCATACGTCTCCGTCGTCCGTGAGTCCGACGTTCGTAAATATAGTATCCCTCTCTATTTGTTTCATCGCGTTGGGATTAGACTGCGCCGAAGTTCCCGGAACTACGCCGAAAAATCCGGCTTCGGGATTAATCGCGTAAAGCCTGCCGTCCTCGCCGAACTTCATCCACGCGATATCGTCGCCTATAGTCTCGACTTTCCAGCCCGGAAGCGTCGGGACGACCATCGCGAGATTCGTTTTGCCGCAGAAACTCGGCAGCGCGCCGCATATATAATAAACTTTTCCGGCGGGGTCGGTAATTTTAAGTATAAGCATATGCTCGGCGAGCCAGCCTTCGTCTCTCGCCTGTACTCCGGCGATTCTCAGAGCGAAGCATTTTTTGCCGAGGAGCGCGTTTCCGCCGTATCCCGAACCGTAAGACCAAATCGTTCTCTCTTCGGGGAAATGGCTTATATATTTCTGGTCAATCGACGGGGCGCACGGCCACGACGAATCTTTTTCGCCGTCATTGAGAGGTTTGCCGACCGAGTGTATGCACCTGACGAACTCGCCGTCAGCCCCGAGAGCGCCGAGAACTTTTTCGCCGATTCTCGTCATAATCGCCATGTTTATTACGACGTACGGGCTGTCGCTTATTTCGACGCCGATTTTCGAGATGGGCGAACCAATCGGACCCATCGAAAACGGTATAACGTACATGACTCTGCCTTTCATGCAGCCGTCGTAAAGTTTTCTCATATCCGCCTTTAATTCCTCGGGGTCGACCCAGTTGCAGTCAGGGCCCGCGTCCTCCTGTTTTTTCGACGCTATAAAAGTCCTGTTTTCGACCCGCGCGACGTCCGACGGGTGACTCCTGAAAAGAAAACAGCCCGGACGTTTTTCGGGATTGAGCGCCGTAGCCAGACCCGCGTCAATCATAATCTGCAGCATTTTATTATATTCTTCTTTCGAGCCGTCGGCGATATGAACGCTGTCGGGCTTGCACATTTCCCTTACTTCTTCTATCCATGCGGCGAGTTCTTTGTGTTTCAAATTCATCTTTACTTACTCTCCTTATTCAACCTTAAAAAAATTATTAATATTATATATTATATTATTAAGGCTTGCTTGTCAATAGGCAAAAGTGAATTTTTTATTAATATTTCTATAATATTTATTTCTTATTTCCCGAACGTTTCGTTTTGTTCTTCGCTTTTTTCTGTTCTTCGCGGCACATTCTTTTAAGCTCGTTCAGCGCGTCCGAAAGACCGCCTATTTTATTAATCAAGCCCGTTTCGACGGCCGTCTCGCCCTCTATGATACTTCCGACGTCGGCGGCAAGCTCGCCCGTGCTGAACATAAACTCCGTTAATTTTTCCTCGCTTATATCAGAATGGCGCACTATAAATTTATTTATCCTCTCCTGCATTTTGGTAAAATAAGAAAAACTCTGTTCGACGCCTATGACAAGGCCGTTCATTCTTACGGGGTGGACGGTCATCGTCGCGCTGGGGACTATAAACGATTTTCTCGCGGACACGGCGAGAGGCACGCCGATTGAGTGGCCTCCTCCGAGAACGAGAGACACAGTCGGTTTTTTCATCGACGCGAGCATTTCGGCTATCGCGAGACCCGCCTCGACGTCTCCTCCGACCGTGTTTAAAATAATAAGCAGACCGTCGGTTTCGGGGTTTTCCTCTATCGCGACGAGATGGGGTATAATATGCTCGTATTTGGTCGTCTTATTATTCGACGGCAGAAGATAATGACCCTCTACCTGACCTATAATAGTAAGACTGTTTACGCTTACCCCGCCTTCTTTCGTGGCAATTATACCGGTCTGGTTTATATTATTAATCTGCGTTTCCCTGGTCTGCTCCTCCGTTAAATCCCCGTTTTCCGTTTCCGTATCGGTTTCAGAGGGAATATCGGGAATAAAATCCTGATTTTTAAAACTATTATATTTTTTATTTTTATTTTTCGGCATGATTTAATATCCTCTTGAATTTTCATTAATATATATTTTTATATATATTATTTGTTCTTTGCCGAAAAATTATTTATATTTTAAAAATACTAATACCAAATTGCAATTAAAATGTAGGGCGCGGCGACCCCGACGCGCCGCCGTTAAAAACTACAAGTTACGCAACCGGTTTAAATCTGCTCCAAAGCCCTCTTTTTTAAAGAGGGTGGCAGTCGCGTAAGCGGCTGACGGGTGTTTTTGAAATTTGATGCTGCGCGAGGGGAGACAAAAACACCCGCCGTCTGCGGACGGCACCCTCTTTACGAAAGAGGGCAAAGATGGTAAATACGTCGAGCGCGTAACTCGTGAAAACCAACGTAAATTCGCATCGCGCCGTAAAAAACCGCCGGCATTGGGTTGGAATCCCCGGCGCGTCGGGGGCGCCGCGCCCTACATGACAAACATCGACAAGGTTTATATAGTATAATATCCCGCCAATTCAAGCGGCTGCAGCCATACGCCGTCTTTATAGACCCGGACGTTTCCGGGAGATATTTCGTCTATGAGAGAAATTTCCCCGTCTATTTTCCCGAACTCGAGCTTTAAATCATATAGTTCGAGATTTTTTTCAGCCATGTCGTCTTTGATTATCGCCGCGATTTTTTTAGTCAGCGATTTTAAGATTTCATACTCGTCAAATTTAAGTATGTTTAATTCGCAGAGCGCGTCTTTCGTTATGGGAGGGTCGCCTTTTTCGTCGTCTTTGAGCGTCGTCTCGACGAGAGCGTCAAGGTTCATGCCCTCTTCGCAGTAGTTTTTATAGCGCCTGTAGAAACTGCCGACGGCTTTAAATCTGCAAATCACTTCGAGAGCGGGTCCGTTTCCGAAAAATTCCGCAGGTTTGACTTTCATTTCGGCTTTATTTAAATCGGCGGATAAAAAATGCGTGGGAACGCCTTTTTTATTCAGCAAATCAAAATAATAAGCGGTCATTTTAAGCGAAGCCCTGCCGAGTCCGTCGATTGTCAGCCCGACTGAGTTCTCCCCCGGGTCAAACACCCCGTCTTTTCCCGTAGCGTCGTCTTTGAGCTTCAATAAATAATTCCCGTCGTCAAGATTATAAACGTCTTTCGTTTTGCCTTTGTAAATCAATTTCATTTTAATTTTTCCCCCTCTTAAAAAATCTTATAATTTTATATCTTATAATTTTATATCATTTAATCAATACTGTCAATATATACACCTATAGTATAATTTTATAGCCGTTCTAAAATATATTTATGCCGAATATAAAATAATATTGTAAAAATTTCAGGAAACCCCTTGACAAATCTGTTAGTCTGCGCTAACATATATTTATCAGTTAGTCAAGACTAACAAAATATAATATTTTTTTTATTTAAGAAAGGTTTTTTCGTGAACGTAAAATCCATATCAAGACATAAGCTTATTAAACTTACCGACGGGGTAAAAAATAAAATTTATACGGTGAAAAAAATAAACCTGCCGGTTAAAATATTGAAACATCTCGAGGCTCTGGGTATGACTCCGGGAGCGGAGATTATCGTTTTAAATAAAAAAAGTTCGGCGTTAATCGCGGGATTCAGGGGAACCCGTTTCGCGCTGGGCAGGCAAATCGCGGAAAATATAGAAATAACAGAGATAATAAAAGGGGGAGTTTAAGAGATGACAATCGGTTTTATAGGCAACCCCAACAGCGGCAAGACGACTCTGTTCAACGCATACACCGGCGCTAATCTAAAAGTCGCCAACTGGCCCGGAGTCACGGTCGAAAAAAAAGAAGGCGCGCTTAAATATCACGGCCGGATATTTAAACTCGTCGATTTACCGGGAGCGTATAGCCTAAGCTCCTACACTCTTGAAGAGACGGTCGCCGAAAATTATATTTTAAGCGGTGAGGTTGACGTTTTAATAAACGTCGTGGACGCTTCTTCTCTCGAGAGGAATTTATATCTTACTCTGCAGCTTCTCGAACTCGGCAAGCCTCTCGTGATTGCGCTTAACATGATGGACATAGTCGAAAAAAGAGGAATGGAAATAGATTTGCACAGACTGCACGATATTCTGGGCGTACCCGTCGTGCCCGTTTCGGCGCTGAAACGCAGGGGGCTCGACAGTTTAATCCACGCCGCCGCGCATCATAGAGACGAAACCGGCGCGAAAAATAATAAAAATAATAATAATTTTGAGTTTGCGCGTAAAATAAAACCGGAAGCAAAAACAGAATTTTCAGAATTTTCAGAGTTTGAAGAAAAATACTCCGTTATAGAAGCGATAGTCGGAGAAGTTCTGGTTAATCGCGAGAAGGCGAATTTAATAACAAACAAAGCGGACGCAATCCTGACGAATAAATTTTCGGGACTTCCCGCGTTTCTGCTGATTATGGCTCTGGTTTTCTTCCTGACTTTTCTTATAGGCGACAAAATCAAAGACTATATCGAGATTATATTTGAGAATTTTTCGGAGTTTGCGGACGAAGCTCTCGTTAATCTCGGGATAAACGAAATAGTCCATTCGCTTATTACCGACGGAATTATCGCGGGAGTCGGAGCGGTTTTAAGCTTTCTGCCGAATATATTTATATTGTTTATAATGCTCGCGGTTCTTGAGGACAGCGGATATATGTCGAGGGTCGCGTATGTCATGAACGGCATAATGACAAAAATCGGACTTTCGGGCAAAGCGTTCGTTCCGATGCTTCTCGGGTTCGGCTGCTCCGTTCCCGCGGTTATGGCTACCCGTTCCCTCGGGAGTTCAAAAGACAGATTAAGAACGATAATCGTTATACCGTTTATGTCGTGCAGCGCGAAACTGCCGATTTATATTTTGTTTTCGGGAATGTTTTTCCCCGGTTATTCTGCTCTCGCCGCGTATTCTATGTATTTAATAGGATTTATTCTGGGGATTTTTTCGGCGTTTATATTTAATAAAATAGACAACAGATATAGTATACGAAAACATAACGAAGAAAATAACTCGCTTATAATAGAACTTCCCGGATATAAAACGCCGGGATTCAGAACGGTTTTTATTTACGTATGGGAAAAAATCAAAGATTATATTTTAAGGGCGGGAACGGTTATATTTGCCGCGTCCGTTATAATCTGGGGAGTTATGCATCTGGGATTTTCGGGGTATACTAATAATATAGCGGAGAGTTTCGGCGCGGTTCTGGGAGAGAAACTCGCAGTTATTTTATCTCCCGCGGGTCTGGGATTCTGGCAGGCCGGGGTCGCTCTGATTGCGGGCTTCGCGGCAAAAGAAATCGTCGCGGCGAGTTTTGCGATTTTGTTCGGAGTCGCGAACGTTACGTCTGATTCGGGGATGAGTATGCTGTCGGCCGAATTGAGCGCTATAGGGTTCGGCTCTCTGAACGCTTACTGTCTGATGCTTTTCTCGCTTTTGTATCCCCCGTGCGCGGCCGCTCTCGCGGTAATCAGGAGAGAATCGGGGAGCTGGGGAAAACTCGGGGCGGTTATTATTTTCCAGGTCGGAGTCGCATGGGTCGTCTCGTTTGCTGTCTATCAGATATTTTCGCTGTTTTTATAGAGTGGGGAGGGTAAAAAGTCCATGAATTTTATTTTAAGCGTTATTATTTTCGCGGCGATATTATTTTATACTGTTTTTATTATATTTATTTTCGTAAAACGGGCGAAAAAAGGCGTCGGCTGCTGTAATAAATGCGGCAAAACGGGGAAATGTATCAGTAAAAATAATAAATTTTAAAAAAATATAAAAATTATATTGACAAACGGTTTTGTTTGTGATATAATAATTTCCGCGTCGCGAAAAACGCTTGTGTAGCTCAGTTGGTAGAGCAGCTGATTTGTAATCAGCAGGTCGGGGGTTCGAATCCGTCCACAAGCTCCATGAAATAGTATAGAAACGCAAGAAACACAGCCGATTTTTAAAATTGTCGGCTGCGTTGTTTTTTTGTCGCAGTCTGTTTTCTTTTCAGGTCCAGTATTTTCTGTCAAGCGACCTGAACTGTATGGCTTCGGCTATATGGTTCTTTTTTATGACC
>WRMA01000003.1 GCA_009777355.1 Oscillospiraceae bacterium
TATTCTCGAATACAGCGGAATATCGTCCGCGCGCAGCCCGTCCGGATAGCCTTCCCCGTTCATCCGCTCGTGATGATGCCTCACGCCTTTTTTTATATCTTCGTTAAAATTAATATTATTGCTTATCATCTCCTGAGAATATACCGGATGTTTTTTTACGAGTTCATAATCGTCTTCGCCGAGTTTTCCCGGAAAATCCAGAATCTGCGAGGGTATTCTCGTTTTTCCCACGTCGTGCACCAGCCCGAGCAGAACCAGCTCCTGCGTCTGTCTTTTGCCGAAACCGAGCCACTTCGCCATGAGTCCGTTTATTATCGCGACGTTCGTGCTGTGCCTGTATAAATACTCGTCGACTTCGTTGCCCGCGTTTATACACTGGAACAGCTCCGCCGGGTCTGTCACGTCTATGCGTTTTATAACCGATTTTCCCGCGTCGCTCGCCTGCTGATACGGCACGCTGTCCGTCACCTGAGATACCGTGAGCATATTTTCCGTTTCTGTTTTAAGGGCAGAATAACCCGTCGTATTCTCGAATTTCTTCTGTTTCGATTCCTTCGGTATGCCCCTGTTCACGAGTTCCCGGCGTACTTCGGAGCTTACTTTTATATTATGCTGCGAATCGTTGAAATTTTTCAGTCTGCTAATCAGCGTATCAGTCAGAGTAATTCCCTTAGCGACCAAAAGCAGTTTCCCGTTGTAGTTATAAATATCGTCCTGCGCGACCATTCCCGGGTATAAATATCCGATAGATATAGTTTCCAGTACCTTTTCTTCGCCAAAATCAAATCCGAACGGCATCCGAAATCCCCTCTCAATCACAATTCTAATTTATAATTTTAATTTTTATTATTAGACTTCTTACGAAATTAAAATCCTGATTGTAGGGGCGCGCATTGCGCGTCCGCAAAACCAACGCAGTTTTGACGTTTTTCAGACGGACGGCCAATGGCCGCCCCTACATGGTAACGTGATTTCGCAAGAGGTCTATTCAAATCTTTACGAATCCGCATAAATCATTCAGAAAGCATTTCCCGCACTCCGGATTTTTCGCTTTGCAGTATTCCCTGCCGAACAATACCAACCTGTGGCAGAAATTATTCGATTCCTCGGGAGGTATAATTTCAGCGAGCCGTTTTTCAGTCAAATACGGATTACTTGTACCGCCGCATAAACCAAGACGGTCAGATATTCTTATGCAATGGGTATCGGTTACGATTGCGGGTTTGCCGAAGATATCCCCCCTGATTAAATTCGCGATTTTACGCCCGATTCCCGGAAGTTTAAGCAAATCGTCCATTTCTTCGGGAACACGGGAGTCAAATTCTTCGAGCAGCATACGGCACATGTCTTTTATATTTTTCGCCTTTGTTTTATATAACCCGCACGAAAATACCGCCTTTTCGAGTTCTTCCGTATCCGCGTCCGCAAAATCCTCTATCGACCCGAACCGTTTAAACAAATCTTTCGAAACCGCGTTTACCCTCGCGTCGGTACACTGGGCCGCGAGTCTCGCCATAATCAGCAGTTTATACGGCTCTCTGCGATATTCGAGCGAACAGTCCGCAGCGGGATAGTATCCTTTCAGCCTGTCTATTATAATATCTACTCTGTTATCCGTATTTTTATTTATATTATTATTATTTTTCATGTTCTATTTTATATTTTTATATAAATTAATACAACGGATACTTATCGCAAAGTTTATTGACTTCGTCTCTTATATAATCCGCCTTGTTTTCAAAATCCGCCGCCGCAAGCTTAAATAACTTCGCGATTACCGGCATATCCTCTTCACAAAATCCCCGCGAGGTCGCAGCCGGAACTCCCACTCTTATCCCGCTTGTAACAAACGGCGACAGAGGTTCGTTGGGTATCGTGTTTTTATTGACTGTTATATAAACCTCGTCAAGACGTTTTTCAAAGTCCTTGCCCGTAGTATTATATCTTCTCAGGTCAACAAGCATAAGATGATTGTCTGTTCCTCCGGAAACCAAATCAAAACCCTCGCTTATTAAACTTTCGGACAGAACTTTCGCGTTTCTTATTATTTTATTCTGATAAATCTTAAACCCCGGTTCGAGCGCTTCTCCGAAGCAAACGGCTTTTGCAGCGATTATATGCATCAGCGGGCCGCCCTGTATCCCGGGGAATACGGCTTTGTTTATCTTCTTTGCAATTTCCTCATCGTTTGATAATATCATGCCTCCGCGAGGCCCTCTCAAAGTCTTATGCGTGGTAGTCGTGACAACGTCGGCATACAAAACGGGGTTTTGATGTAATCCGGCGGCGACAAGACCGGCGATATGCGCCATATCGACCATTAAGTACGCGCCGCATTTTTCGGCAATCTCCCCGAATCTCTCAAAATCAATAAGCCGCGGGTACGCAGTCGCTCCCGCGAGTATCATCTTCGGTTTGTGTTTCATTGCGAGAGCTTCAACTTTATCGTAATTTATCAAATGGGTATCGTCCTCAACCCCGTAGGGAATAAAATTATAATACGCGCCCGAAATATTAACGGGGCTTCCGTGCGTCAGGTGTCCTCCGTTTGCGAGGCTCATGCCCAAAACGGTATCTCCGGGCTGCAGGAGTCCGAAATAGACCGCCGTATTCGCCTGGGCGCCGCTGTGCGGCTGAACGTTCGCGAATTTCGACCCGAAGAGCTTGTTCGCCCTCTCTATCGTTAAGCTTTCCACTTCGTCCACACATTCGCACCCGCCGTAGTATCTTTTCCCGGGATAGCCTTCGGCATATTTATTGGTGAGAACTGTTGCGGCGGCGGCAAGCACCGCCGGAGAAACAAAGTTCTCTGAAGCGATAAGCTCTATATTTCTTTTCTGACGTTTAATTTCCTTTTCGACGAGAGCCGCGAGCTTTGAGTCGCGCGATTTCAGAAAATCAAGATTATTTTCAACAAAATTCATATTTATTTTCTCCATTTTTTAATTCATACGGGCGAAATTCAGACAAATACGCGAATCGTCCCGCAGTCCGCAATTTTAATTATATCACAAAAATATTTTTTGTCAATAGCTAAAAACATTTTTTCCTTATATTATCTTGAAAAATAATTATTTATATGTTAATATATAAACGGAACAAAAAATTACATAAATTTTTACGATGGGGGGAGTATAATATTTAAAATGCGGATATCCGATATATCTATATCAAAAGAACCGGTTTTATTATCGCGCGATTATATAAGAAAACTGTTTGATTTTGACGGCAGAGCGAAAGAAAGAGACACGAACAAAGGCGATTTCGGGAAGCTTCTCGCGGTATGCGGCTCAAAAAACATGACGGGGGCGGCGTTTTTCGCCGCGGCGGGAGCTTTACGCTGCGGAGTCGGTCTTCTATATCTCGCGTCCGAAGAAAAAGCCCTCGATATTTTACAGACAAAATTAAACGAGCCTATTTTCGTTCCTGTTAATTTTGAAAAGCCCGAAGAGATTATAAAAATCCCGGAGAATATCAAGCCGTCGGCCGTTTTAATCGGTCCGGGTCTCGGAGTTGAAAACAGCCTTAAATTCACGAACGCTTTATTAGATTTGTTTAAACAAAACTATAATATCAATAAAATTATAAAATCAGTTATTTTTGACGCGGACGGCATAAATTCTCTCTGCCTGAATATAAATATACTGGAGACGTTATCAAGCGTAACTGAAATAATACTGACTCCCCACCCGGGCGAGATGGCAAGGCTTTGCATAGCCGCGAAATTCGACGGGGTAAACTCTCCGGACGACGTACAAAAAAACAGAGTTAATATCGCGTCCGTTTTCTCCCGGAGATATAACTGCGTACTCGTCCTAAAAGGCGCAAACACAGTTATATCGGGGAAAAACGGCGATATATATATAAATCCCACCGGCAATCCCGGAATGTCGAAAGGCGGCAGCGGGGATATACTTGCGGGCATGGCGGCTTCGTACTGCGCCCAGGGGGTCGACCCCGTGATTTCAGCCTGCGCCGCGGTTTATCTTCACGGACTCGCGGGAGACTATGCCGCCCGAAGATATTCCGAGAGGGGTATGCTTCCGTCCGATATGCTCGATATAATCGGCGAACTGCAAAAATAATTAATAATTAAAACAAAGGACTGTGAATTTTTTAAAAAATTTTTTCGGGGTGTTTGTTTTATGAAGTCTTTTGTTAAAATTATTCTGGTTTTTCTGTGCGTATCAAATATATTTATATCCATATTTATATCCTCCTGTACCGGAAACTCGCCGTTTGATTTATACGACGGCGAGTTTCTGGAAAAAAAACTCGCTCTGCCGTATAATATAGAGGGAGTATTGAGCCAAAACGGCGAAAGATACGATATAATAATAGAGAGTACGGCGAATATAGGCGGCGACGGTAAGATACAAAACGGAGAGTTTACGGTCAGATTTATTTCCGGCGACGTTACCGAAGGCTTGACGGTCGAATTTTTCGAAGAGGGAGTGTTTTTATTCTTCGACGATTTGAGATTTAAGACAAACAGTGAAATTTTCACGAATCTCGAAGCTTTGAAGTCGGCCCTTGAAACTCTGGGAGCGCCGCACATAGAAAAATACGTCGCCGACAGCGCGCCCCTCGACGGTTTGGATATACTTGAAATCGGCGTAAAGAGTTCGGGCGGGGATATTAAGGCCTATGTAAACAAGCTCGACGGAGGGATAGTGAGGCTCGCCGAAAATTTAAACGGCACGGATATAATACTCGACGTGAGAAAATTCGAAAACACGGCCGATATAGGCAGGAACACGGATATACAGAGCGAAGTTTTCGACGTCGCCGACGATTATATAAACATATACGATTAAAATAAATAATAATTAGAAACAAAAAGGATAAAGAAAAAAGAGAATGGAACAAAGGGCAGACAGACGGACATGGGTTGAGATTAATCTCGGCGCAATAGAACAGAACGTCCGGACTATAAATAAAATACTGGACGGCAAATCAAAAATCATGGCTATAGTCAAAGCCGACGCTTACGGTCACGGGGCGGCGTTCGCCTCCCGGGAACTCGAGATTTGCGGCGTTGACTTTTTCGGCGTGTCTTCGCTCGACGAGGCCATGCAGTTAAGGGACGGCGGCATCTCAAAAAATATATTGATTCTCGGCTATACGAATCCCTCGGACGGAAATATAAAAAAACTTATAAAATATAATATAACCCAGACCGTTTTTGATTTCGACTATGTTAAAATAATATCGGAACGTGCAAAAATAAACGGCGGCGTTATTAAAATACACATAAAAATAGATACGGGCATGAATCGACTGGGGTTCAGATACACAAGCAAGAACAAAGATAAAAATATTATCTCTGAAATAAAACAGATAAAAGAACTTAAAAATATAATAAGCGAGGGGATTTTTACGCATTTCGCCGCCGCCGACGATAAAAAATCAGGTTTTACAAAGGAACAGTTCGGTTTGTTTCTCGAACTTATAAACTCCCTCGAAAGAGAAAATATTTATTTTAATATAAAACACGCCGCAAACAGCGGCGCGACGTTGAATTTCAGAGAAACGCATCTGGATTACGTCCGGTGCGGTTTGATTTTATACGGGCTTTACCCTTCTAAACAAACGCAGACTGACGCAGAATATAAAAATCAGGATTTAAAGCTTATACCCGCAATGGAGCTCAAAACTATAATATCGCAGCTCCATTCGGTTAAAGCCGGGGAAACGGTCGGTTACGGCAGGACTTATAAATCGGGCAAAGATATATTATGCGGGATACTTCCCATCGGCTACGCGGACGGATTTTCGAGACTGCTGTCAAACTCCGCGAGCGTTATAGCGCGGGGAAAACAGGTTCCGGTAATAGGCAGGGTATGCATGGACCAGAGCGTAATAGACGTTACGGACTGCGAAAACGTCAAAGCCGGAGACATCGTGACCGTGTTCGGCTTTGACGTTTCGGGAGAGCATATACCCGTCGAACAGGCGGCGGATATGGCCGATACCATAAACTATGAGGTCGTATGCCTAATCGGCAAGAGAGTACCCAGAATATTTTTCAAAAACGGGGAGGAAACCGGGTATTTAAATTATATAATCCCGAATAAATAATAATTATTTAATAGACCTCTTTCAAAACCGAAATACGACCACCCCGCCGTCTGCGGACGGCACCCCTCCACGGAGGGGAATAGGGAATAAACGTCTGAAAGTGAGTGAAAATTCCCCTCCGCGGAGGGGTGGCGCGACGCGTAAGCGGCGTGACGGGGTGGTTTTGAAAGAAGTCCAATATTATATTATTTTTTTATTTTATTTATAAAATCGGCCAGAACGTCGTTCATGTCGGGTTTGCCTATTTCCTGAAGGGCATATTCGACCCGGGTGTTAGGCTTGTTTATTTTTACGATTCTGTTTAAATCTATCGGGGTCGCTATAACGACGGAATCGCAGTCGGACGCGTTTATCGTTTTCTCGAGGTCGCTGATCTGCTCTTCACCGTAACCCATAGCGGGGAGAAGATTGCCTATATTCGGGTAAATCCTGTAAGTTTCAGCTAATTTGCCGACGGCGTATTCTCTCGGGTCGACGAGTTCCGACGCTCCGAAGCGTTTTGCCGCGACCGTTCCCGCGCCGATTTTCATTTCGCCGTGCGTAAGCGTAGGACCGTCTTCGACAACCAGAACTCTTTTGCCGCGTATTATATCGGGATTCTCCACGCTTATAGTAGAAGCCGCGTCGACGACTGTCGCGCCTTGATTAACTCTCGCGATATTTTCCCTGACTTTTTGTATACCCGCAAAATCCGCGCTGTCAATTTTATTTATAACTATAATATCCGCTATGCGCAGAGTGACTTCGCCCGGATAATAAGCGAGCTCGTGACCGGGTCTGTGAGGGTCGACGACAGTAACTGTCAAGTCGGGCTGATAGAACGGGAAGTCGTTGTTTCCCCCGTCCCATAAAATAACGTCGCAGCCGTCCGGGTCGTTTTCGGCGGCGCGCAGAATCGCTTCATAGTCAACCCCCGCGTAAATAACGTTTCCTCTCGCGATATGCGGTTCGTATTCTTCCATTTCTTCTATCGTGCATTTATATTTATCCAAATCTTCTATATTCGCGAATCTCTGTACTTTCTGTTCTTCGAGGTCGCCGTAAGGCATAGGATGTCTGATTGCGATAACTTTAAGATTATTCGCCATTAAAATTTCGGCTATGCGTCTCGACGTCTGGCTTTTTCCGCAGCCCGTGCGGGTCGCTCCGACGGCAATCACGGGCTTCGTACTCTTAATCATAGTATTTTTATGCCCCAGCAATTTAAAATCCGCGCCGGCGGCGTTTACTTTCGCACCAAGCCCCATAACAAAAGCATAAGGCACGTCGCTGTAAGAAAAAACGCACTCGTCTATATTCAAATCTTTTATAAGACGTTCGAGTTCTTTTTCCTCATATATAGGTATCCCGTCCGGATATAAATCCCCCGCGAGAGAGGCGGGATATTTTCTGCCCGCTATATCGGGGATTTGCGCGGCGGTAAACGCCTCGACTTTATAAGCGGGATTACCCCTGTAAAAAGTATTGAAGTTGTGGAAATCGCGTCCGGCCGCGCCGATGATAATAATTTTCTGCTGTTTCATAAAAAATTTTTCTCCTTTTTTTGTTATTTGTTATTTATTATTTGTTATATTTGATTATTTAAAAATCCGGTTCGCGTATTATTATACATTGATTTGAATATTTATTCAAGAGTTTTAATTATATAATTTTATTATATTATATATAAATATTATTTATATGCGATTATCTTCTCTTCGAGTTTTACTGTCTCTCTGTAAAATTCCCCGAACGTCAAATTGTCCGGCTTGGCGATTTCCGCCGTAAGATAACCGTCCCAGCCCGTATTTCTCAAAGCGGGGATAATCTTTTCAAAATTCACGTCGCCGTCAAGCAAAGCCGGCCATGTTCCGCCGCTGTTGAACCCCGAATTTCTCCTGAAATCTTTTATGTGTATATGGCTTATGCGCGGACCCAGTATCTCTACCCAGTATTCAGACCATGAAAACGCCGCGACGTTTCCGACGTCGTAATACGCCGTTATATACCCGCAGTCTAAATTATCTATAAAATAAACCATGTCAAAGGGCGACATAAAAAACTGATTCCAGACGTTTTCAACCCCGACTTTTATTTTATACTCTAAAATTAATTCCATGCTTGATTTTAAAAACTCAGCCGAGTTTTCATATGCGCTCTTAATCGAAATATTATTGTTTATTCCCCCGGGTACGACTAATATCCCCGACGCGCCCAGCGCTTTCGCGCAGGCGAGCTGACGTTCAAGCAGTTTTTTGCCCAGCTCCCGGTCTTGTTTTTCCGGAGAACCCATATTCGCAATCCACCACATAGAAGTCGAGATACTCGCAACCGGCAGATTATATTTTTCAGATATATCTTTTATATCATCAAGCTCTTTTTCAGTCGTTTCAAGCGTCAGCGAATGATTAGACGCATTTTCTTTCGAATCTATATTTATTTCTACAGCATCAAAGCCCGCGTCTTTGATTTCCCTGAACATATCGTCAAAATTCGTTTTCGGGTCGACAGACCATGCGTTTATTGATTTCTTCATGAATTACCCCTCCCGAACATAAATTCCAATACTGACTGTATTTTTAAATCCCAGTAACTCCAGACGTGGTCTCCCTCTGATTCTTCGTAAACGAAATCAAGATTAATTTTATTTAAATGCTCCCTGAATTTAATATTATCTTCGTATAAAAAGTCTTCAGTACCGCAGCATATATATATTTTCGGTCTTAAATTTTCACTATTTGACAGTTTTTCTGACAAATAAAACAAATCGAGTTTCTCGCGTTCTTCCCCTTCGAGCTTTAATATAAACCCGAACTCGTCCTGAAGATAATCCGTTTTTTCAAGTCTGCCGAAAATATCCAGCGCGCCAGACAGCGATGCGGCCGCCGCAAATTTTTCCGGACACGAAAGCCCGAGCTTCATCGCTCCGTATCCTCCCATAGAAAGCCCCGCCGCGTAACGGTCCTCCCTTTTATCGGACAACGGGAATAATTCCTGCATAATTTCAATTAATTCCTCTGATATAAACTTAAAATACTGTCCTCCGTTTTTTCTGTCCGAATAGAAACTCCTGTGTCCGCACGGCATAACTACCGCTACGCCGTAATTTGCGGCGTATCTTTCGATTGACGTATATCTCGTCCACGCGGTCTGGTCGTCTCCGAGACCGTGCAGAAGATACAGAGTCTTAAACGGCTTTTTGATTTCTGCTGGATTTTCGGGAGAGAACAGCGGAAGTATAATATTCGCCCCGCAGTCCATACCCAGAACCTGCGACCTTAAGGTCACGTTTAAAACCGGCATTATAAAAATCTCCTTTGTTAAATTTAATTATTTTATTTATTATTTTTTATCTGTATTTATCTTTCGCGCTGTGCCAGTCGCGTTTGATTATAGTTATTATAGGCAGTAAAAACAACGCGACGAAAGAGGCCGCGAAACCGTTGTTATATAAATTAAGCCCCCCGTTTATATCCCCTATATACAACGCGACGTTTACGTGCATGAATCCCGCGATAAATCCCCATACCCAGCCGAACATTCCCGCAATCGGCGCGAGTCCGCTCGCGAACAGTATAGACGTAATCTGATTCAACGCCGCCGGGTTCTCCTGATTCGCGTACGCCGACGCGACCGCGCCCAGCGCTATTGGGAACACGTTTTTTATATGCTTGCCCAAACTGCCGAATCCCGTCATAGTCAGTATCCCCGCAAGTATAGGCCCGCTGATTTGCGCGTTCAGAACCAGCGCGAGAGTCGTTCCGAAAGAACACAGAACCGCCATATTTATATATATACTGTTCGAGTACATCTCGTAATAATCCGTCGCCAGTCTGCCCGAATGGCCGTGTATCTTCAGAAACCCCGAAAAACTCTTCCTGACCCCGGACTTAAACTCTTCTGTCCTAAACTTAAATATCCCCGAAAACAAGCCTATTATCAGCATCACCCCCGAAAGCGAATATAACAGAACCGCGAAGAAAAAATTATTCCCCCCGCTTACGTAAGACGCGGAAGTAATCTCGATTCCCAGCAGACTCTTGTAAAGAGTCGCGAGCATAGTCGCGATAAGTCCGCCGGCAAAACCCATGTTATATAAATTATACCCTCCGTGTACTTTTACTGATTCAGCCGATATTACCGGGAAAATAAACCCCACGAAAAACCCGAGTATAACCCCCGCCGCTATTTCGAATACCGGGCTGAAAACCCCGAGAAAAGCGATTTCGCTTATAGTCGGGCTCAGCGTCGCTACGAGCATCGCCGAAAGATAATAACTCGAGAACGGCATTTTGCAGTATTTGGTAAACAGCCATACCCCTGTCGTAAGCGGCAGCATATTAAAAACGTTCTTGCCGAAAAAAGCGAACCCGATAGACAGCCACATCGCCATTATATTAGCGCCGCCCGGTTTAACCCCAAGGCGAAGAACCATTGCGACGCTGAAAATCCCGACGATTGAAACGTTGAGCAGAGCCGCTCCCACTCCTCCGACCTCTATGTAATCCGTAACTAAAATAGACCTCGACGTAATAATCTTTATAAACCCGCCGAAAACGTCCTCCGGAGAATCTATTATGAACGCAGCCGCCATAAAAGCCAGGTTTACGCCGAGCATGAAAATAAACGGCAGATATTCAAAATATTCAACCCCGGAAAATATACCTCGTATTTTCTTCATATATTTCTTAATTCAATTCTCCCCGCATACTGCATAAACCAATAATTTTTTCCGCGGCTTCGGCTATATACTGCGCCATTGGTTTCTCTGATATCCCCATTATATTTATATTGCATTTCGACGTTAAAACGGGCACTAAAATTTTAACCGCCCCGCTTTCGCAGACCGCGCCGGCAATCAGCGGGCTGATTTCCCCTCTCATAGAGTTTGCGAAGCATATCCCGACCGCTCCGGTTATTATATCGGCCGTTTTCGCGTTATATATAATCGCGTTCTCACCCGTCGCGGCTATATCGGCCCCGCCTTTGAGCATCGCCGCGGTCGCCGCGGAGTTTGTCCCCGCCGCCGCGATTTCAAAATCAACGCCGCTCCTCTCTTGTTTTATATGCTTTATATTCTCGGTTATACTTCTTCCTATGCCTCCGCCCTGTCCGTCTATTACCAGTATTTTAAATATCTTTTTTGATTTTATCATAAAATTATTCCTCCGTCCTGTCTATATTTATTACCCTCAGCGTTCTCCCCGAATTCGTCCTGCCGTATACAACAAGATTTTTTTCGTCGGGCGAAAAAGAAAAATCATAAACTATATTATACAGCGACGAATAGATTAGCTTCTTCGTCTGTATATCTATAACGCTTAACTTCGTCATGATGCCGTTGGGAGACAGAGCCGCGAGATATTCCCCGTTTGAACTCACGTCTATCTGAAAATAATTAACCTGCGACCTCATTACTTCCCTCATTCTTCTCTCGCCTATATTAAAATACCCTCCCCTGAATAAATTCCCCTGACCTGCGGAAGCGATATCCGTTCCGGGAAGAAAATAATAAAATATTATATTGTCGTTAAGAAATATAAAATTATTCGCCTCCAGAGACGTCAACTGTTCGTTCTCTCCGGGAGAAGCCGCGGTAATTCCCGCGTTTCTCACGAAATTATCGGCGTAAAGCCTGTAAAATATACGCCGGTCGTCTCCGGACCATACGGGGGTTCTCGCGGTCAGCGACGCTCCGCCCGATTCGGCCGCGGCTATAATCTCTTTCATGTTCGACGCATTTATAGTCATATTCGATTCCCGCGGGTTCGCGACAAAAAAACCTCTGTCCGTAGCAAGCGCGAGCGTTTCTTTGTTATTCGACAGCGACGTCTGATAAATATTAAAATTACCCGGATAAGAATAATTATCCGTAATTCTCATTCTGCCGGTATCGAACAGAAACGCGGATTTATTATTCGAGAGGAAAAACGTTCCGTCTCCGTAATCTTTAAACGTATAGTCTTTATTCCGGAAACTTTCGATAAAATCATCCCTGACCGCCCGGTTCGCGACAGATATATTAATCTCCCCCGTCTGTCCGTCCGTATTAATCAGCGCGATTCTCATAACTTCTTCCGGTTCTTCCAATTCACTTCTTTCAGTTCCTTCAGTTCTTTCAGCTCTTCCCGAACAGAACAATATAATATCCATATTATCCGTTATTTTTGCCGCGGCAACAGAAAGCTCCCCAAATTCCGTGTTTCTCAATCCCGAAATATTTATAATATTCTCTTCGACCGTAAATCTTCTGTTTCCCGGAGTTCTGTCGTTTACCGTTTCGCCGTCGCCGGAAAGAGCCGTTCTGCTGCCCGCGTATTCGTCCGCGAATTTATAAATCAGGGGCGCGGTCATAATAACCGTCGCCGCAACGATTAAATACACGACGGCGTTGAGCAGTTTATTTTCCCTCGCTTCTTTTATATTATTTATATTATTATTTTTTATACTTGTTTTTTCAAGTTTAAATTTATCATTCATTCATTAGACCCCTTGCGAAATTAAAATCCTGATTGTAGGGGCGCGCATTGCGCGTCCGCAAAATTAACGCAGTTTTGATGTTTTTCGGACGGACGGCCAATGGCCGCCCCTACATGGTAACGCAGTTTCGCAAGAAGTCTATTCAAAACCAAAACCATCGGCTTAATATTTCTATTTTTAAATATATATTTCTATTTTATCACATAAAAAACAATATATCAAAATAATTTTTGAATATATAACAAATTATTTACACTAAATCTATAAATAATCTGTTAGAATAGTATTAATCAAGTTTTTATTTTTAAAATTCAGGAGGATTTATTATGTCCGCATCTTATTTATCTCTTTTATCTCTGTCACTCGCAGACAAACTCGCTCTTCTCCAAAGCAACACCCACGGCAACTATTCCCCGTCGCGAACGGTCAGCCAAATCGCCTACGCCCTGAAAATATCCGCCGTTGAAAACGGAAAATTCAACAAAGAAATCGAAGCCGTTATCGATTTTCTTCTCGGCGACATAAACGGCTCCGGTACTATAACTGCCCTCTCCGCAAGGCAAGCCGAGCAAAAACTCGAAGAAATCCCGGATTTAAAAAATACTGCGAAAAAAATCAGCGTGATTTGCGTTTCCCACGCTCACATAGACATGAACTGGATGTGGGGGTATCAGGAAACCGCCGCGATTACAGTCGATACGTTCAGAACTATTCTTGACCTGATGAAAGAATATCCTGATTTTACTTACTCCCAGTCGCAAGCGTCAGTCTATAAAATCATCGAAGACCACGACCCCGATATGCTCGAGGAAATAAAAGCCAGAATCAAAGAAGGCAGATGGGAAGTTACTGCCTCGACATGGGTCGAGACCGACAAAAATATGCCTAACGGAGAATCTCTCGCGCGGCACATTCTCTATACCAAAAGATATTTGTCAAAACTTCTCGATATAAAACCCGATTCTATGCAGCTCGATTTTGAGCCCGACACGTTCGGACATAACTTAACCGTTCCCGAAATTTTAAACAAAGGCGGCGTAAAATATTATTATCACTGCCGGGCCTTCGACGGGGAATCAGCCTACAAATGGCAATCTCGCAACGGCGCGCAGATTATAGTCTGGAAAGACCCGTGGTGGTACAACTCCGAAATTAATTACGACACGTTTTTTGATATGCCCAATTTCTGCAGCAAATACAAAACGGACGTTATATTAAAAGTCTACGGCGTGGGAAATCACGGCGGAGGCCCTACAAGACGCGACGTCGAGAGAATATCGGACATGTCGACATGGCCGATTATGCCGAGTATAAAATTCGGCTCTTATCACGAGTTTTTCAAGCGTCTCGAAGCCCAATCAGACAATCTCCCCGTTATAAATCATGAATTAAACTTTGTTTTCACGGGCTGTTACACTTCTCAATCGAGAATAAAACTGTCAAACAGAATTTCAGAGGACAGGCTTTACGAAGCCGAGGCGTTCGGCGCCGCCGCGGCTATATTCTCCGGCAAATCAAAAGCGAAAAGCTTCGAGTCCGCGTGGCAGAAAGTTCTGTTCAATCACTTTCATGATATAATCACCGGTTCGGGCGTTATTGACACACGCGAATACGCTATGGGCGAGTTCCAGAAAGTTCTCGCAACCGCCCAGACAAACACAACGAACGCCCTGCGCGAAATCGCGTCGAGAATCGACACGTCGTCAATAGAAGTCGAATACGACAAAAATTCCCTCTCCGAAGGCGGCGGAGTCGGCTACGCGACCGAACACGCATCAGGCTTTAAATTCCCCCAAACAGAACGCGGCAACGGCAAAGTAAGAATCTTTCATTTATTTAACCCTACTGAATTTGAACGCGAATCCCCCGTCGAAATAAACGTCTGGGACTGGTATTACGACACTAACAGAATAAGCATAAAAGACTCCGAAGGCAATAAGTCCGAACATAAAATCACGGTAAATCAGAGCGGTTACTGGGGTCACAGTTATTTCAGGGTCGCGTTTACGGCAAAAATCCCCGCTCTCGGTTACGCGACTTATATCTTAACCGAAGAACCCAGAGGCGAACTAAATCTCGCCGCGGATTCCGGAGGACGCCTCGACTATTTTTCAGACGACAATATAATCCTCGAAAACTCCAGAATAAAAGCGACTTTTACTAATAATATGACCCTGCATGAATTACTGGATAAAAAAACAGGAAAAAAATTATACTCTCCCCAATGCTCCCTGCGTTTTATCCAGGAAAATAATATTCACGGCATGACTTCCTGGCGCGTGGGTCCCCGCATGAACGCCGAAGATTTAAACGGCAGCCGCAACGTAAAAGTCCATGACCATAATCTTTGGGGTATAAAAAAATGGGTAAGATATGAAATCAAATTCAAAAACTCAAAGGTAAACGTCTGCGTCGTTCTCGACGACAACAGCAAAACCCTGCGTTTTGAAATCACAGCCGACTGGCACGAAGTCGGAAATCACGAAGCCGGCATACCACAGTTAAGCTTCTTCACTCAGCTTCAAAACGGCAAAACGTCAAGCTACAGATACGACATACCGTTCGGAACTATTGACAGGGAAGAAAAACAGCACGATATGCCCGGCAACAGTTACGCCGTCTCTCTTCCCCAAACAAACGAAGATTTACCCGTAATGCTCGCGACAGACTCGAAATACGGATTCAGGACAGCCGACAATTCTATTTCGGTCAATTTAATCCGTTCGTCGTACGACCCCGACCCGTACCCGGAATACGGCGTACATCACATGGTAATCGGCGTCGCTATACCCGACGATTTACAGAACCAAACCCTCTCAAAAATCCGGGACGAACTCGTCCACCCGACAGCCTATATCTCCGGAACGAAACACACCGGCGAACTTCCCCTCGCCGCAAGCCTGTTTAAACTATCCGGCGACGTTATTTTATCGGCCGTTAAAACCGCCGAAGATTCGAAAGACGGCAAAACAATAATAATCCGTCTTTACGACGCGAACGGCAAAGGCTCGACCGCAACCCTCGACTTCGCCAAAGAAATAGCGAAGGCAAGCGTCGTCGATTTAAACGAAATATATAAAAAGCCGCTGAAAATCAACGGCAGCTCTGTTTCTCTCGACGTTCCGGCATACGAAGTAATAACAATATCGGCGGAGTTTAAGTAAATAACGGCAATAAAACGCCGCCCTTTAGTAATAGAGCGGGGGATTTTCAAGGGGAATCGCGGCCAATTCCCCTTGAATTTCTTTTTTGGTACTTTTTGTGAAACGACAAAAAGTACACGGTCTACCCGTCCGCGTTGATTTTTTCAATAATCTCCTTTAAAATATCGTCGCATTCGTCGTACGGAACCTGACACGTTCCGACCTGTCTGTGTCCGCCGCCGCCGTATTTTAACATAAGCGAACCGACGTCCGTCTTCGACGTTCTGTTCAATATACTATGCCCGACGGCTATTGCGACGTTCTGTTTGTTTCTTCCGTCGACTACCCAGAGAGATATGTTCTGTTCGGGGTATTTCGCATATATCATAAATCTATTTCCCGTATATATCGGCGAAACGTCTCTCAAATCCGTAACGACCGCGTTCCGGTAAACTTCCGAGCGTTCGCCTATCATCTCTTTGAACATCTCCGTCTGCTCTTTATATTTCGCGATTCTTTCCTTAACGTCGGGGTCTTCGAGAATCTCGTCTATTTTTTTTGCCCTGCATTCGTCCAGCAGCTTTTCCATCAGCACGTAGTTGCTTACGCTGAAATCCCTGAATCTTCCCAATCCCGTCCTGGGGTCCATCAAAAATCCCATAAGCACCCAGCCTTCGGGCTCGAGTATATCGCCGATTTCAAGAGAACCCGAGTCTACTTTGTCGACCGCCGCTATCATTTCTTCAAAGCAGGGCATTTTTTCTTTTCCGCCGTAATACTCGTAAACTATGCGCGCCGCGCTTTTCTCCATGCGGCTTTCGCCTTTAAATTCGACGTCCTTCACCCTCTCTTCTTCGCTTGAATGATGGTCGAACCACATTCCGCAGCCGGGAACGTACGGAACGTTAGTAAGAACGTCGTTTTCCGTGACATGGATTATCCCATCCTGTAAATCTTTAGGATGCACAAAAGTCCAGGTATCGATTACACCCAAATCTTTCAGGACGGTTCCGCAGGCAAGACCGTCGAAATCCGAACGAGTTACCAAATTCATAAAACATTTCTCCCTATTATTTTATTTATATTTTTTATATTTTTTAGATAGACTTCTTTCAAATAAATTAAACGCTACCATGTAGGGGCGGCCATTGGCCGTCCGTCTGAAAAACGTCAAAACTGCGCTAATTTTGCGGACGCGCAATGCGCGCCCCTACAAAAAAACCTCTCTTCCTGTTTCCGCCGATTCGTAAACCGCCCTGACTATCCTCACGCTTTTAATCGCCTCCGCCGGAGTCACAAGAGGCTCCCGGTTCTCTATGACTGCCGAAATCATATCCTCGACCTGAACGGAATGTCCGACCGCGAGAGACGGGTCGAGAGCCGCGGCGGCGCCGTTTCCTCCGCCGTAGGTTTCCAGCATATCGTTTTCCTCGAAAGAATCGCCGCCCGCAATCTTCCAGAGCTTCAGCGAATCGCCGTCTATTTCAACCGAGCCTTTCTCCCCGTACAACTGAATATCAGTACATATCCCGGGATAACAGCAGGTCGACGACGTAAACGACGCGACGGCCCCGCTTTCGAACTTAACAATCGAAACAGTCAAATCCTCCGTTTCTATTTTATGATTATAGACCCCCGAAACGGAAACGACGCTTTTTACGTCTCCCATAAGCCATTGCATCAAATCGACCGTGTGTACCGCCTGATTCATAAGAGAACCCCCGCCGTCCATCTCCCACGTGCCTCTCCAGCCGCCGCTGTCGTAATAATTCTGGTCCCTGAACCATTTTACGGCGAAATTACCCAGTATAATTTTGCCGAACCTGCCTTCCTCGACGGCTTCTTTTACGGGTTTCATGACCGCGTTGAATCTATTCTGGTGAATAACCCCCGCCTTTAAACCCGTTCTTTTTGCCGCTTCTTCTATTTCCATAGCTTTTTCAACGGTAATCTCTACCGGCTTTTCTACCAGAATATGCTTGCCTTTTTCAAGAGCCCTCACAGAAAATTCTGAATGGAGACCGCTCGGAACGCACACGGATACAATATCGATATCCGTATTTTCAAGCATTTCGTCAAAAGACTTATAAGTCAGAACCCCTTCGTAGGCCTGTTTCGCAGATTCAAGTTTTTCTTCGAGCAAATCGCAGACTGCGATTAACTCCGCATTTTTCGAGTTGTATACGGCGTCGCAGTGGGCGCGTCCGATTCCCAGACCGACGACGGCGTATCCGATTTTTTTTTCAGGCATAAATATTTTCGCACCTCTCTTTAATTATTATATAAATTACAAGACCAAATTAATATTTGTATTGTAGGGAACGCATTTATGCGTTCCGTGAAAACAAAAAATTATATGTATTTGCGGAACGCATAAATGCGTTCCCTACAATCATATCCATCTATAATTAATCACTCTCGGATTTAATTAATTCGCTTTAACGCAATATCATAAACTTCCTCGTCATTGCGCGCCGCAATAACTATAATCTCCATTATATCGCCTTTGCGAACCAATTCGTAAACCACGCGAATACCTAACTTTTTTAAAACTATCTTACATAATCCGGTAAGATTCCGTCCTTGTTTATGACCCAGGGGCTTCCCGTAACCGCCTTCGTTTTGCGGGAGAGGGTTTTTTGAGACTTTCAGAACAGCTTTGTCAATTTGCTCTAACTGATAGTTATTAAATGCCTTCCGGTCCTTTTTCGCTTCGTCAGAATATTTAATCCGGTAACTCATACTCAAGCTCAACGTCCTCCTCTTCGAGCATACGGTCAATATCTTCGACAGTTAAGCCTCTCTCGGATAAAATCTCTTCAAAAGACCATTTAATCCCGTTATCATTTTTCTTGCGTTCCGCGGCAAGAGAGATTAAATAATCGTCTTCGTATTCATCGTCAAAATATCTATTATTTTTTATTATCTTACTTTTGGGATATAATTTCTTGAGATGGATATATGCCGAATTTATATCTGCGTTATCGTCAAAATTTATCGTAATTGAATTCATATCTATCATGCTCCCCCGCAATCCGCGTTAAAATCTTCCCTAAATCGCCTTACTGTTCACCTCTTCTAAAACATCCCTGATAAAATCGTCGGCTGCGACAGCCCCGAGTTCGCCTTTTTTGCGCGACCTCACAGAAACCGTATTATTTTCCAGTTCTTTATCCCCGACTATAAGCATATACGGGATTTTTTCGCTTTGAGCCTCCCTGATTTTATAGCCGATTTTCTCGTTTCTGTCGTCCACTTCTACCCTCAGACCCAAACCCCGCATCTTTTTATTCAAATCATACGCATAGTCATGCTGATTACTGCCAATCGGCAGTATTTTTATTTGAACGGGCGCGAGCCACGCGGGGAACGCTCCGGCATATTTCTCGATTAATAACGCGAGCGTTCTCTCGTAACAGCCGATTGAACTCCTGTGAATCACATACGGATTTTTCTTCGTTCCGTCCGAATCGACGTATTCCATACCGAATTTCGACGCAAGCTGAAAATCTATCTGAAGCGTAATCAGGGTATCTTCTTTTCCGTGGACGTTTTTGATTTGCAAATCGAGTTTCGGCCCGTAAAACGCGGCTTCTCCGTCCGCTTCGTAATAATCGAGCTTTAAATCGTCCAGTATAACCCTCATTCTGTCCTGTACCCTCTCCCATTCGTCCGAATCGCCGATATATTTATCTTTATTATTCGCGTCCCATTTGGAAAATCTGTAGCTTATATCCTCTTCAAGTCCTAGGGTCGTAAGCATAAATCTCGCCAAATCCAGACAGCCGGCAAACTCTTCCTCAAGCTGGTCGTCGCGGCAGGCGATATGACCCTCCGACAGGGTAAACTGCCTGACCCTTATAAGTCCGTGCATTTCCCCAGACGCTTCATTCCTGAAAAGATAGGAAGTTTCGTTGAATCTCATAGGCAAATCCCTGTAACTGCGCATTTTAGCCAGATAATACTGAAACTGGAACGGACAAGTCATAGGACGCAGAGCTAACGCTTCTTTTTTCTCCTGAACGCCGGTATTCCCGCCGTCCGCGTCTATCGCGTCGCCTACGCTGAACATACCGTCTCTGTAATGCTCCCAGTGCCCCGAGATTTTATACAAATCGCTTTTAGCCATAAACGGGGTCTTCGTCAATAAATACCCTCTCTTTTCTTCTTCGTCCTCGACGAATCTCTGAAGAATCTGTAAAACTTTCGCGCCTTTCGGCATCATAATCGGCAGTCCCTGACCTATATAATCGACTGTCGTAAAAAGCTCAAGCTCCCTGCCGATTTTATTATGGTCTCTCCTCTTCGCTTCTTCCAGCCGTTCGAGATATTCGTCAAGCGCGGCTTTATTCGGGTAAGAAACCCCGTAAATCCTCGTCAGCATTTTATTTTTTTCGCTGCCTTTCCAGTACGCGCCCGTCGCGTTCAATAATTTAAACGCCTTAACCGAACTCGTATAGTCAAGATGGGGGCCCGCGCACAAATCGACAAAATCTCCCTGTTCATAAAAAGAAACCTCCTCGCCCTCGTCCAAATCCCCGATTAACTCTATTTTATAAACCTCGCCTTTCTCCCGCATTAATTTTACGGCTTCTTCTTTCGGGAGGACAAATCTCTTTAATTTTAAATTTTCTTTTATTATTTTCTTCATCTCGATTTCGATTTTTTCCAAATCTTCAGGCGAGAACGGTTTTTCAACGTCGAAATCGTAATAGAACCCGTTATCTATCGCCGGACCGATTGCAAGTTTCGCGTCCGGATATAATCTTTTCACGGCCTGAGCGAGAATATGCGCCGAAGTATGCCGGAAGATTTTCCTGTCTTCGGGCAGTTCAAAATTAATCTTACTCATAAATATATATACACTCCTGATTTTTTTAAATTTATTTTTGATATATGGTCACGCCGATTCTGTCTATATGCTCTTTGAGGTTTTTATTTTTTATGCAGTCGTACGCCGCGACGTCAAATTTATAAGGCGTAGGCAGAATATCGAGCTGTTCGTATACTCTATGGGCTTCGATGAAATCCAAACCGCCGAAAAGAGCAATATCTATATCCGAATATCTTCTGTAATTTCCTTTCGCCCTTGAACCGTATACAACGGCTTTTGAAATTTTTTCGTTATAGCGCATGACTTTTATAATAGATTCCAGAACATTTTCCGGAAGTCCTATATTAATCGTTTCCAAAATTATTACTCCACAACTTTCGATAAAAAATAAAAATATATTTTGTCCAGTTCACGCGTGTAATCTCCAACAATATCCGCGGTTATTTTTTTAAACTTCTCATAATCGTAGCTATGCGCCATGACGTTGCGCGCTTCAAGCATATCTATGAAAACCTGAGCGTCGGTTTCAGCGGCGTCGAAAATACCGGATTCCGCGCACTCTTTTATGACTTTACGCGGAGAGGCTTCAGTCAGCTTCAAACCCTCGTATTCCAGATAATCTTTAAGGGTTTTCCACGCCAGTTCAAACGTAAAAATAAATCTTCCGACTATTAATTCACACTCTTCATCTGAAAAATCTTCCGCAGACTTGCTTTCCGCAATCGAGCGCAGCAGGGAAAAAGCGCGCCCGAAATTCTGAAAACGCTGCTTCCAGCGAATATCTTCGTTTAAATCCAACCCAATCAACCCCCCTCGTAAAAAACGGCGATACTGTATTTTAACATTAAAAATAATTTTTGTCAACTTAATAAACCCTGTTTTTTTATAAAAATAAGCCTCTGAAAATAAAATTTATACGATTATTCTATATTTTTGCAATTATCTCTTGACATTATGTATCGTTGTGTGGTAGAATATCAGGGCGTATTGTTATTTTTGCATTATATAATTGAGGAAAATTAATATTTTTATGGATATAACCCGAATTTCAGACGCTGAAAAAGTCGTCGGTTTTAACCAGACAAAAAAAGCCGTAATAAACGGCAGGGCCGAAAAAGTCTTCGCCGCCAACGACGCGGACGAACAGTTCCTTCTTCAAATAAGAAGGCTGTGCGAAGAAAAACCCGTCGCGCTCGACGAGAGCATGACGATGGCGCAGCTCGGCTCGGCTTGCAGAATCGACGTCGGCTGCGCGGTGTGCGCGATTATCGCGCGCGCATGACAGAAAAACACTTTTGAAACAACCTGAAATTTAAATCTTAAATTTCTGTTTGTATAAATTAAATTATCTATTATAAAAGAAAGAGAGGTGAAAAATTGCGTGCCGACTTTTAACCAGTTAGTAAGACGCGGAAGGGAAAAATCCGTTTTCAAGTCGAAGTCTCCCGTTCTTCAGAGGAGCGTGAATCTAAAGAAAAATATTACGATAGATTTGCCTTCGCCGCAGAAAAGGGGCGTTTGCACGAAAGTGCAGACTAAAACTCCGAGGAAGCCGAACTCCGCCCTGCGCAAGGTCGCGAGGGTGAGGAGCGTAAACGGAATGGAGGTCTGGGGATATATCCCGGGAATAGGGCATAATCTGCAGGAGCACTCGGTCGTCCTTCTGAGAGGCGGAAGAGTCCGCGACCTGCCGGGGGTGCGTTACCATATCGTTAGGGGAACGCTCGACACACAGGGAGTCGCGAACCGTAAGCAGGGCCGTTCCAAATACGGCGCGAAGAGAGCGAAAGCCGCGGGCAGATAAAAGATTTCCAAAACAGAATAATTGGCGCGCTGAATAATTTAGTTTATATAAGCAGTAATTATACGGACGCCGAACGGCCGCGGAGATTTCATTTAATAAATCTTATATAAATCTGCCGCGCCGAAGTACCAATGAATTCAAAAATATTTGTGAAGGAGGGAAGAAGTGTGCCGAGAAGAGGTAATGTTCCTAAAAGAGACGTTTTGCCGGACCCGTTATATAATTCGAAATTAGTTACCAAGCTGATAAATAATATAATGCTCGACGGCAAAAAAGGCATAGCGCAGACTATCGTTTACGACGCTTTTAAAACGGTCGAGTCGAAATCCGGGAAAAACCCGCTTGAAGCGTTCCAGAGCGCGCTCGATAATATAATGCCGTCTCTCGAAGTTAAGGCGAGAAGAATGGGCGGTTCGACTTATCAGGTTCCTATGGAAGTGCGCAACGAGAGAAGACAGACCCTCGGGCTGCGCTGGATAACGGCGTTCTCGAGAGCGAGAGGCGAGAAGAAAATGAGCGACAGGCTCGCGGGGGAGATACTCGACGCGATTAACAACGCGGGAGCGTCCGTGAAGAGACGGGACGATATGCACAGAATGGCGGAGGCCAACAGGGCTTTCGCGCACTACAGATGGTGATTTATCAGGGCGCGCAGCGCGCGTCCGCAGCAGAAAGAGAAAGAGAGAAGATTTTTTCATGCCACGAGAATACAGCTTGGAAAATACCCGCAATATAGGTATAATGGCTCATATTGACGCCGGTAAGACCACTACGAGCGAGCGTATTTTATATTACACGGGAAAAACGCACAGGGTCGGCGAGGTTCACGACGGCGCGGCCACGATGGACTGGATGGAGCTTGAACAGGAGAGGGGCATAACGATAACGTCGGCCGCCACTACCTGTTTCTGGAAAGATAACAGAATAAATATAATAGACACGCCGGGGCACGTTGATTTCACGGTCGAGGTCGAAAGGTCTCTGCGGGTTCTTGACGGAGCCGTGACCGTTTTCTGCGCTAAGGGCGGCGTCGAGCCTCAGTCCGAGACCGTCTGGAGACAGGCGGACAGATACGGGGTTCCCCGGATGGCCTATGTGAACAAGATGGATATAACGGGAGCGAATTTTTTCCGGGTTGTTTCTATGATGAAGGACCGGCTCAAAGCGAACGCCGTGCCGATTCAAATCCCGGTAGGTTCGGAAGAAAATTTCAGGGGAATAATAGATATCGTCGAGATGAAGTCCTATATTTACGAAGACGAGATGGGCGTTAATATCACGGTCGGGGAGATTCCGGAGGATTATATCGACAAGGCCCTCGAATACAGGGCGTCGATGGTCGAAGCGATCGCGGACGCGACTGAAGAGATTCTCGAAAAATATCTTGAAGGAAACGAGCTGACCGAAGAAGAAATCAAGAGCGCGATAAGGCTGAACTCTATTTCCGGTAAAATAGTGCCGGTGGTGTGCGGAACGTCCTATAAAAACAAGGGCGTTCAGAAGCTTCTGGACGCGATTATAGACTATATGCCCTCGCCGGTCGATATTCCGGACGTTACGGGAATAAATCCCAGAAACGAAAAAGAAGAAACGAGAAAGACCTCGGATTCCGAATCTTTCGCCGCTCTCGCGTTTAAAATCGCGACGGACGAGTTCTTCGGCAGGCTGTGCTTTATAAGGGTATACTCGGGGACTATTAAGACCGGAGCGACTGTCTATAACGCGACGAAAGGCGAGAGGGAGCGTCTGGGAAGGCTGGTTCTGATGCACTCTAACCACAGGCAGGACGTCGACCAGATTTACGCCGGGGATATCGCCGCAATCGCGGGAGTGAAGCACACGACGACGGGAGATACCCTGTGTATCGAAAATTCGCAGATCGTTCTGGAGTCCATGGACTTTCCCGAACCGGTCATAAGAATCTCGATAGAGCCCAAAACTAAAGACGGCGAGAATAAAATGGGCATAGCCCTCGCGAAACTCGCCGAGGAAGACCCGACGTTTAAAAGCTATACCGATAAAGACACGGGGCAGACGATTATCGCCGGAATGGGCGAGCTGCACCTCGAGATTATAGTCGGCAGGCTGCTGCGCGAGTTCAAAGTCGAGGCGAATATCGGAAAACCCCACGTGTCGTATAAAGAAACGGTGAAAAAGAGCGCGACGTCCGATATGAAATACGCGAGGCAGACGGGCGGCAGAGGTCAGTACGCCCACGTTAAGATTATGCTTGAACCTAACGAACCGGGGAAAGGCTACGAGTTTATAAACAAAATCGTCGGGGGAGTCGTTCCCAAAGAGTATATTCCGGCGGTAGACGCGGGAATACAGGGAGCGATGGACGCGGGGGTTTTAGCGGGATACAACGTCGTGGACGTAAAGGTAACGCTTCTCGACGGGTCTTACCACGAAGTCGATTCGAGCGACCTTGCGTTCAAAATCGCGGGGTCTATGGCGTTTAAAGAAGCGATGGGCAAGGCTATGCCGGTTCTCACCGAACCCGTGATGAAAGTCGCGGTGACGGTTCCCGACGATTACGTCGGCGACGTTCTGGGGGATTTGTCTTTAAGGCGCAGTTCCATACAGGGACTGGAAGCGGCGTCCGGCGCGCAGCAGGTCAACGCGACCGTGCCCCTCGCCGAGATGTTCGGCTATGTAAACGACCTGCGTTCGAGAACCCAGGGAAGAGGAACTTATACTATGGAGCCGAGCCATTACGAAGAAGTTCCGAATAATATCCAGGAAAAGCTCATAAACAAATAATAGTTAATAAAAATTAAAAAATTGTAGGGAACGGATTTATCCGTTCCGCAACGCAGATAAATATAATTTATAATTTCTTGTTTTCACGGAACGCATAAATGCGTTCCCTACAGGCAAAAATCCAACCCGTTGTTCGCATTAATAATTAAAATAATTAAAATAATATTTAAAGCTTAAATTTAAATAGTTTAAAGGAGGAAAACTTTAACATGGCAAAAGCTAAATTTGAAAGAACCAAGCCCCACGTAAATATAGGAACCGTAGGTCACGTCGACCACGGTAAGACCACGCTTACGGCGGCAATCACCAAGACACTGGCTATGGCTGACGGCATAAACGAATTTATGAGATACGACCAAATCGACAACGCTCCCGAGGAAAAAGCGAGAGGTATTACAATCAACACGAGACACGTAGAGTATCAGACCGAGAACAGACACTACGCGCACGTCGACTGTCCCGGGCACGCGGACTATATCAAGAACATGATTACCGGCGCGGCCCAGATGGACGGGGCGATACTCGTCGTCGGAGGAGACGACGGGCCGATGCAGCAGACGAGGGAGCATATACTTCTCGCCCGTCAGGTGGGAGTTCCCTCGATAGTCGTGTTTATCAACAAGGCCGACTTAGTCGACGACGAAGAGCTTCTTGACCTGGTCGAAATGGAAATAAGGGATTTATTGAATCAATACGATTTCCCCGGCGACGACACGCCTATAGTGAGAGGTTCCGCGAGAAACGCTCTCGAAAGCGCGTCGACCGACACGAGCTCTCCCGAGTATAAGTGCGTGCTTGATTTGATGGCCGCGGTGGACGCTTTTGTCCCGACTCCCGACAGAGCCGCGGACCTGCCGTTCCTGATGCCTGTCGAGGACGTGTTCTCGATTACGGGAAGAGGAACGGTCGCGACGGGAAGAGTCGAGAGGGGAACTCTCAAACTCAACGAAGAAATCGAAATCGTCGGGCTTATGGACCAGCCGAGAAAGACAGTCGCTACGGGAATCGAAATGTTCAGGAAACTTCTCGATTCGACGACCGCGGGAGACAACACGGGTATCCTGCTCAGAGGCGTGAACAAAACCGATATAGAAAGAGGTCAGGTTCTCGCTAAACCGGGTACTATCAAGCCTCACAAAAATTTCAAAGGTCAGGTCTATGTTTTAACCGAAAAAGAAGGCGGACGTAAGAAACCGTTCTTTAATAACTACAGACCGCAGTTCTATTTCAGGACGACCGACGTTACGGGTATAATCACTCTGCCGGAAGACGTCGAAATGTGCAACCCGGGCGACAACGTCGTTATGAGCGTAAGCTTGATTACGCCGATAGCAATCGAAAAAGGACTGAGATTCGCTATAAGAGAAGGCGGAAGAACGGTAGGTTCGGGCGTCGTCGTTGAAATCGACGAGTAATCTTACTTTTCTTTTTATGAAAAAAGAAAAGTAAGCAAAAGAAAAAAGTAAAATTAAAGATTACCCGGTTGAAATAAATCGGGTAATTTTTGCTTGGGTGAATTTTTATGATAAGAAATATATTTTTGGACGCGGGCTATACCCTTGTTTATCCGAAGGCTCACTCCTGGTTCTATCCTACGGATTTTTTTGATTACTGCCCTCAAGATTTATTTTTAGAAATAGAAAAAAGCGAAAAATATAAAGAATTATATCTTGAAGGCTATAAGTTTCTTGACGAAAATCATTTGCTGAAAGACGAAAACGACGAATGTGAAGTCTTTGCCGGTTTCTATAAAATTATTCTAACGGCTTTTCCCGAGCTTGAAATCGGCGAAGATAAAATTAAAAAAATAGCGGAGAGTATCGTTTTTAACTATGATAAGTTTAATTTATACGGCGACGTGAAAATTATGCTTGACAAATGGAAAAGCGATGATTATAAGCTTGGGATAATATCGGACACCTGGCCGTCTCTTGTCGGCTGCTTTAAAAATCTCGGGATTTATGATTATTTCGACGTATTTGTGATGTCGTGCGATTACGGGGTCTGGAAGCCTCACGAAAAAATGTATCTTTCGGCTCTCGGGCCGTTAAACGCAAGGGGCGAAGAATCTGTTTTTATAGACGATTATATAGAAAATCTCGACGGGGCGTCGAAATTTTCTATAAACCCCGTTCAAATCGCGAGAAAAGGCAATAGTTTTTCCGGAGAGTTTAATAAATCAAAAGAGGAAAAGTACCCGAAATTTGAAAATCTTCCGGAAATTGACGGATATATATCGAATATTTCGTAAAAATATAAATAAATTCAAAATTTTGTTACAATTTTAACGAAAATTGCGTGTATAATATAATAGTTGTTAATAATCTAAACATAACTAATAAAATTAAAATACGAGGTGTATAAAAAAAATGCAGGCGCTGAATAAAAAAACAATAGAAGACATAAACGCGCGGGGGAAAAAAGTTTTGGTACGCTGCGATTTCAACGTGCCGATAAGCGGCGGTAAAATCGACGACGTAAAGAGAATCGCCGAATCGCTCCCGACAATCAAATATCTTGCGGGAGAAGGAGCGAGGGTTATACTGTGCTCTCATCTGGGACGTCCTAAGGGCAGGTTCGACCCGAAATTTTCGCTTAAAATAGTCGCGGAGAAGCTCGCGGAGCTTCTGGGTCAAACCGTCGCGATGGCTTCGGACGTTATCGGCGAGGACGCGAAGGCGAAGGCTTCGGCCCTTAAAGACGGGGAAATCATGCTTCTCGAAAACGTGAGATTTCACGACGAGGAAGAAAAGAACGACCCCGAGTTTTCAAAGTCGCTGGCTTCGCTCGCGGAAATTTACGTAAACGACGCTTTCGGCACGGCGCACAGGGCGCACAGCTCGACTGCGGGAGTCGCGGCTTATCTGCCGGCAGTCGCGGGGTATTTAATAAATAAAGAGATTTCAGTTATGGGCGGCGCGCTTTCAGAACCGAAAAAGCCGTTCGTCGCAATACTCGGCGGAGCGAAGGTGTCCGATAAAATCGGAGTAATAAATAATCTTTTGGGTAAAGTGGACGCTCTGCTTATCGGCGGCGCGATGACCTATACTTTCGTCAAGGCGAACGGAGGTCAGATAGGCTACTCCCTCTGCGAAAACGATAAGTTATATACCGCGAGGGAAATCGTCGAAAAAGCAAAGGAAGCGAACGTCAGGCTGCTTCTTCCAATCGACCATTTAGCCGCGGACGCTTTCAAAAACGACGCGAACCAAAAAGAATGTTTCGGCGCGTGCATACCGGACGGATGGCAGGGTATGGACATAGGACCCGAAACGGTTAATTTATATTCGGGCGTCATAAAAGAAGCCGCGACTATAATCTGGAACGGGCCTATGGGGGTTTTCGAGTTTGACAATTTCGCGAACGGAACAAAAGAAATCGCCAGGGCGATTTCGGAGAGCGGCGCGGTTTCGATTATCGGCGGCGGCGATTCTGCGGCGGCTGTGGAAAAAATGGGATACGCGGACAAAGTCACGCATATATCGACCGGCGGCGGAGCGGCCCTCGAGTTTCTAGAAGGTTTGGAACTTCCCGGTATCGCGTGTTTAAACGACAGATAATTTAAGATTTATATTTTGGCCAGCAGACAGACCGAGTGGGCGGCTATGCCGGTTTTGTTGCCGGTAAAACCGAGGCGCTCTTCTGTTTTCGCCTTGATATTTATATCAGACTCCGGGATTTTCAGAACCCCGCTTAAATTTCTGCGTATCGCGGCTTTATAGTCTGATAGTTTCGGCTCCTGTAAAACAACGGTACAGTCGATATTTGAAATCGTATAATTATAGTCTTTCTGTATAAGCTCCGAGATTTGTTTTAATAAAACTTCGGAGCTTATATTTTTATACTTATCGAGATTATCGGGGAAAAATTCGCCTATATCCCCGAGTCCGGCCGCTCCAAGAAGCGAATCTATAACCGCGTGAATTAAAACGTCCGCGTCCGAATGTCCAATCAGACCGATATTATTATTGGGGATTTCGATTCCTCCCAGTATTAATTTGCGGTTTTCAGAAAGCCGGTGAACGTCGTATCCGTGACCTGTTCTATATTTAATATATTTATCCTGATTTAAAAATTCCAAGTCCTGCCTGTCCGTTATTTTTATATTATATCTCGACGTTTCGACGATATTAACTATATGCCCGGAATTTTCGACTATTGCGCAGTCGTCGGTTATATTACTAATATTATCTTCTATGCATTTATTTAAAGCGTTTATATATAGATTTTTTCCGAAAATCTGCGGCGTTTGAACAGAGTATAATAAATTTCTGTCGGCCGTTCCGGTTATATTATTACGGGAATCTGCAAATTTAATTGTGTCCGTTATTTTTGTTCCCGCAGTCGCCGCCCCCGTTTCAAAAGCTTTAAGCAAAACTTTTTCTATGTCTTGTTCTGAAATAAAGCATCTCGCGCCGTCGTGAACCGCGATAAAGTCTATATCTTCGCCGACTTTTTCAACCGCTTTCGCGACAGACTCGAGACGGGTTTCACCCCCGGGAATTATATTTTTGACTTTCTTAAATTTATTTTTGTTTATAATCTCACGTATTTTTTCCGTGTCTTCGGGTCTTGACGCTATAATTATCTCGTTTATATAACCGCATAACTCAAAGACCGTCAGAGTTTTTTCAATAACGGTCTTTTTGTTATTATTTTGATTCGTTTCTATTTCTATAAACTGCTTTGACTGCCCTGAATCGTCAAAGCCCATGCGCGAGCTTTTTCCCGCCGCCGCAATAATCGCGCAGACTTTATAATTATTATAATTATTCAGAGTCCGCATAATCAAACCCCAGTTTAAGAGCTTTTATATTCATGTCAAGCAAGCGTTTTTTTGATTCGGGCAGACTTTTTTCGAGAGACGCCGCGAACTCGTCGAACGTGAAAATTCCGGTCGCCGAAATTAATTTGCCGAGCATTATAACATTCATCGGAACATTATGTTCATATGACAAATCAGTCGCTGGGATATAATATTTATTTATATCTTCTCTTTCGCTTTTTTCGCTCACGAGAGAACTGTTGCAGATTAAACAGCCGTCTTTTGCGATTGTTTTGTGAAACTTCAAATAAGACGGCAGATTCATGGCGATGAGAATATCCGGATTATCAGTCACCGGGGAGCCCATATCGCCGTCTGAAATTATAACCGTGCAGTTTGACGTTCCGCCGCGCATTTCCGCTCCGTACGACGGTATGCAGCTCACTTTTTTGTCCAGATACATTCCCGTAAGAGCGAGCTGTTTCCCTATGAACTGAACCCCCTGACCTCCAAACCCCGCCGCTATAATACTATATGTTTTAATTTTATTTTCAGGCATTATTTTCCACCTCCGGTTTTTTATTTAATTCTATGTCTTTATAAACCCCAATCGGATAATACGGCATTAGATTCGTTCTCATCCATTCGAGCGATTCGACAGGAGATTTACCCCAGTTAGTCGGACAGTTAGATAATACTTCGACAATAGTAAAGCCTTTTTTCGCGATTTGATACTCGAACGCTTTTTTAATCGCTTTTTTTGCGGCGCGTATATTTTTAACGCAGTCCGCCGAAACCCTTTCGGCGTAGGCCACGCCGTCGAGAGTAGAAAGCATTTCGCATACTCTTATGGGCAGCCCCTGAATTTCGGCCTTTCTGCCGTAGGGCGACGTACTCGTGACTTGTCCGGGCATCGTCGTCGGAGCCATCTGACCTCCGGTCATGCCGTAAATCGCGTTATTTATAAATATAACCGTGATATTCTCGCCTCTGGCGGCGGCGTGAACGGTTTCTGCCGTGCCTATAGCGGCGAGGTCTCCGTCTCCCTGATAAGTGAACACGGCGTTTTCGGGATGAACTCTCTTAACTCCCGTCGCGACCGCCGGAGCTCTGCCGTGGGGCGACTGAATCATGTCGCAGTTAAAATAATTATACGCGAAAACCGAACAGCCGACCGGCGCGATACCGACCGTTTTTCCTCTTATTTCAAGCTCGTCGAGAACCTCGGCGACCAGTCTGTGAACAACCCCGTGCATACAGCCGGAGCAGTAGTGAAACTCCCTGTCCGTCAGTGATTTTGGTCTGTCAAATACAACCATCTTTATTTATCTCCTATGTTTTAATTTTTAAAAATTATAATTATTTTAATTAATCCAGAAAATAAAATATATCTTCGGATTTAATATTTATTTCGGGGAATAATTCCGGAAATAAATTATCTATAATACTACTCCTCCAAAACTTTCGCCGCCGCGTTATATATCTCCTCGGGAGTCGTGATAATCCCGCCGGTACGTCCGAAGAAATCAACGGGTTTTTTACACCCCGCCGCGAGCCTGACGTCGTCTGTCATCTGTCCCATGTTTAACTCGCTGACTAAAAATCTCTTTGCGGTTTCCGCAATCTCCCCGAGCCTTCCGGACGGGAACGGCGAAAGGGTCACCGGTCTGAAATATCCCGCTTTTACGCCTTTGTCTTTAAGCATATTCACCGCGACTTTCGCTATTCTCGAGACGATTCCGTAAGACACTATCACTATGTCCGCGTCTTCAGTATCAAATTCTTCGTATCTGACTTCTTTTTCGTCTATAATATTATATTTATTTTTATATCTCTCAAGCACGGCGGCTTCCAAATCTTTCGGGTCAAGATAGAGCGAGTTTATAATATTCGGCGGACGCTTGTCCGAGTGACCGGCCGCGGCCCATGTTTTTTCGGGCGGCTTATTAATTTTTAATTTGCCGAAATCCACCGGTTCCATCATCTGACCCAGAGCGCCGTCCGTAAGTATCATGACCGGAGTCCTGTACAGGTCCGCCAAATCGAACGCGAGAACCGTATGCTCGGCTATTTCCTGAACTGAGTTGGGCGCGAGGACTATAAGCCTCATATCTCCGTGACCCATAGCCTTAGTCGCCTGATGATAATCCGACTGCGCGGGCTGGATTCCTCCGAGTCCGGGACCTCCTCTCTGAACGTTCGCGATAACGCACGGCAAATCCGACCCGGCAATATATGATATCCCCTCCGTTTTAAGGCTGATTCCCGGGCTTGACGACGAGGTGAAAACCCTCGCTCCCGCCGCGGACGCTCCCAGAACCATATTTATTGCCGCGATTTCGCTTTCAGCCTGCAGGGAAAACCCGCCGGCCTGCGGCATTCTCGCCGCCATATATTCGGCAATCTCGTTCTGAGGCGTTATGGGGTAGCCGAAATAATACCGGCATCCGCATTTTATCGCCGCCTCGCTCATTGCCTCGTTGCCTTTCATCAAAACCATTTCCGACATTTACTTTTATCCTCCAAAAATCTTAAACTATTATTTTTATCGTTTTTCTTTTGTTACTTTTCTTTTTTCGTAAAAAGAAAAGTAATTATTTATTAACCGTAATAA
The DNA here is from genome assembly GCA_009777355.1 of Oscillospiraceae bacterium. GTDB lineage: Bacteria > Bacillota > Clostridia > Oscillospirales > WRJC01 > WRJC01. Next base: position 32,464 of record WRMA01000003.1, read on the forward strand.
CTATGTGCGGGCAGACGACCGCGCACATCGCGCAGGATATGCAGGAGTCCGGGTCGGTTACTCCTACCGGGTGATAGCCTTTTTTGTTTATTTTGTTTTTGTCAGTCTCAAGAATTTTCTTCGGGCAGACTGTTATACAGATTTCGCACGCTTTGCATTTTTCTTCGTCTATAACAATTTTTTTCATAATAAATATTATTCCTTTCGTTTATTTTTTATATATTTTTTTATTTTTTATCAAAACAATTTCTTCGTGTAATTTTTGATTCTGAATATATTATACTCCGGTCTGCCGGAAAAATCAAGAGTTTTATCGTCTGACATATAACTTGTTCCCAGCAGCGGGACTTTGAGCAGAGCGCTTGTCCCTTCTGCGTACCCTATAGAATCCAGAATCTCTTTTTTTGTCGTCATTACCCCGATATTGCTGTTGTTTATAACGGAAGTTATTTTAAGATTAGATTTATATTCTATAGATTCCGCCAGAGCCGCGGCGCTTTTTGCTTCGCCCGTTAAATTCCTGTACTTGTTTATAACGTAAATCGTCTCGACCGTTCTGCAGTCCTCGCGTTTTATATGCCCGGAGAGCATACCCAGAATCACCGCGCCGTTAGCGTCTCCCCCGACGTCTATTATCGTATGTCTTCCCACGCCCGTTCCCGAAAAAGCAGAGTAGACCTCCGGGGGAAGAGTCGAAATATCGACGTTTGTGTTCGCGAACTCCGGGGCTATAACGTCAATATCATATTCTTTCAGTTCTTTTATATTATCGGCGCTTCTGAAATACGGGTTTACCATGTCCAAATCAAAGAGAGTATAAGAAACCCCCGCAAATTTTTTTAACTTAACGGCAAGATTAAGCGCGATATTAGTTTTGCCCGCGCCGTAATGCCCGCAGATTATTATTATTTTCTTCTCCGACAAATAATTTATCAGATTTTCTATATCTTTCATGAATCTATATCAACTCCAGCGATTTTAAAATTAAACTCCCCGCAAAAACGGTAAACGGACAAATTATTGTCGTGACCGCGACGATTTGCCCCGCGAGTTCATAGTCGCTCCGCATATTCTTCGCCATTATATAGCTGCCGACCGCAGTCGGCGCGGCGAACAGAACAAATATAACGACGAGCGCGGCGTCCCGGAATCCCAGCAATACCGCGGGAACTACGAAAACCGCCGGACATACCGCAGTTTTAAGCAGAGACGCAACCAGCGACAGTTTTATCTTGCCTTTCAATACCTCGAACTCTACTCCCGCCCCGAGGCTTATAAGCGCGAGAGGCGCGGCGGTCCCCGCGACGTAACCTATGCTTTTCTGAATCGCAAACGGAAAGGATATTTTGAGAAGCATAAACGGCACGGCGAGAAACAACGCGATAATAAGCGGGTTTTTCACGATTCCCAAAATTATTCTTCTCACGGTTTCCCGTTTTTTTGAATTATGATTATCGTCCGAGTTTACAGCGAGTATAATAACCGCGAGAGCGTTGAACAGAGGCAGCGCGAACGGCAGAATAAGAGCGGCCGTCTTCAGACCCGAATCGCCGAATAAATTCCCCGCGAGAGGCACTCCCAGAAGCGCGAAGTTCGGACGGCATACCCCCTGTATGAACGCTCCCCTCGACGCCCTCTTCTTTATGAAAACGGGCGCGGTTAAAATCAAAATAAAAAAAGCAAGCAATAATCCCGACATACAGTAAATAACAAGATTTATATTAAATATATCCCCGACCTCCGCGCCGTAAAGTTCGCTGAAAATATACGTGGGGAGAGCGACGTGAAAAACAAACTTATCTATTTCGCTGAAAAATTCTTTAGGGTTTTTAAACAGCCCCGTTTTTCGCTGTTTGAGGCAGAACCCCAGAATCATCATAATAACGAGGGGGAATACCGCGTTTACGCTGAAAATTATACTATCAAGCAAAATTTACGCTCCCTGATTTTATATATTTATTTATTATTTTTAATCCCTGTAGAAATCGCTTAGAAACTCCCCGGGTATATGCTGAAGAATCAAATTTTTTATATAATCGTACGAGAACGCCGAATCGAACAGCGCGACGCCGTGTTCGGCGGCGAGCTCTCTCGTGTAGTCTTCGAAGCTGTAAACGCTGAAATCCAGCCGTCCGTTCTGGAATCTGTAAACCGGGAGATACAAACCCGTTCTTCCCTGCTGATATCTGTAGTGCGTAATAACCGGAATAATTTTCACGTTTTCTATTTCTGTCCCGGTATCCCCGTCTTTCACTATATCGAACTCGAGAAGTCCTCCGACCATGTTTTTCGCGCCCAGCATACCCGATATTAAATTACCCAGAGAGTATGTAACGAGGGTTTTTTTACCGTCGGAACGTTCGAGCCATACCGTTTCCTGAAGGACGTGGGGATGCATGCCTATTATTACGTCGACCCCGTTCGCGGCCATCATTTCGGCGAGATTCTTCTGCGTTTGGTTTGCGTTAAAAACGTCCTCGTCTCCCCAGTGCATAACGACGAACAGCAAATCCGCAAGAGGGCGGGCGGCTTTCACCTGCCGTTCGACCGTCGCGTAATCTATAAACGGCGCGACCATTTCGCTTTCTTCGGGCAGATACATACCGTTCGCGCCGTAAGTATAGGACAGAAAAGCGATTGACACCCCGTCCTTTTCGTATATTCTCACGGTTTCGAAATCCTGTCTGTTCCTGAAGCCTCCGAGCTGGAGAACGGGTTGGGTATCCCAGAAATCAAGTTGATTTTCATAGCCCTTCTCCCATTTGTCAAGCATGTGATTATTCGCTATGCTCACTATATTGAACCCGGCTTCCACGAGAGCGAAGGCGTTTTCTTTCGGGGTATTGAACATGGGATAGCCCGAGTAGCCGAACTCGCTGCCGGCAATCGGGGTTTCGGCGTTGACAAGGGCGATATCGGCGGCTTTTATTATATGGGATATATTTTTATAAATATCGCCGAAGTTAAAAATCTCGTCGTCTTTCGCTTTCGCCATAGCGTCGTCGAGCATGACCGCGTGGACGATATTATCTCCCGCGGCGATAAATTTCAGCCTTGTTTTCCCGTCCGAATCAATTATATTATTATCGCCGTTATTATTATTATTATTATCGCCGCCGTCCGTACCGTCCGCGGGGATTGTGCCGTCGCGCGGGTTTTCTTCGGGTTGTCCGGACGACTGTTCAGGACGGTCTGACGCGGGGATAAAACCCGAAAAGTCCGGGGGAGTTCCGGAAACGCCGCCGCAGCCAGTAAAACCGAACGCGGCGATAACGGCGGTTAAAATAAGAAACGCCGGAATTTTAATAAATTTACTCATAAAAATAACGCTCCAAAATATATAATTATATTATTATACAGCAAAATATTTTAATTGTCAACTTAAATTTTTTGCTTGACAGATGCGAATAATTATGATATAATGGGGGTATAAATACAAAGGGAGCGCTCTAACACTCCCGTTTGTACGCGTTGACCGCTTTAAAGGCGGCAGGCCTCGCGCCTGTTTATTTAATAAACGCCGCTAACCTTTGTTAGTGGGGCGACGTTTGTTCTTTATCGTTCTTATGATGTATTTCGCCGGTTCTATGAAATTTTTTTTATTATTTTTATTATTTGTATAAAAAGTTTCCAAAAAGTTAAAACGGATTTAATTAAATAGGTTTATTATGGTTTGTGAGTTAAATTATAGAATTTGTTAAAAATAATTCGGAGGTTTAAAATCATGGACGCATATGAACCGTATAACCGGTATGAAAAATATTACCAGCCCGTTATTATTCTGGACTCTGAATTTAATATCGTATATAAAAACACCGCGGCGAAGCTCTTGAACATGAAGCCCCGCGCGGGGGTGAACATAAAGAAATATACCGACTCTGAAAATATGAGAAAAATTAAAGACGCATTTGAAAATAACGACTATAAAATTTTACAGCTCGGCGAATCTTCGGCGATAAGACGCTGCGTCGCCCAGCCGGACGGTAAGAATTTCACCGCCCTGGTTTTTTACGATTCTTTGAATTTACTGCAGGACGGGGTCGAAGCGCTCGGAAAAATCGAAGAAATCGTCGTAAAATATAACGAATATAAAAAAAATCTCCCCGAATCGAAAGAGAACGGAGCTCTTTTTTACGATAACGGCGGCGGCAGAAAAATGCTCAAAATCAACGAGCATTTCAGACGGCATGTTACAGCTCTTAACCCCCGTCTGCAAAACGCCGGGGATAATCCCGATTACAAAAAATACTGCGAAGTCGATTTTTTTTTATCTAAATTTACGTCGAACGTCTCGCGTTATATAAATTCTTTCGGGTACAGAATAGAATTTAACGGAGACAGCAAAATGTTTTTTTATAAATTGAACGAAGAAGATTTTCTGATTATCAATTTTATACTGGCCGCGGCGGCGCTGAAATATTCGGTTTTCAATAAAATAAATATTGTTTTTATTACTGATTTTCTATCTGAAGCGTCGGGGATATTAAGATACGAGTTTAAGGCGGGCGGCGATTTTTTCAGAGACCGCGGCGATATGTTCTCCGCCGATTATATAAACGAAATCAAAAATATAGAATACATAGATTTTAACCTCGCCGCCCTCGCCGCGCGTAATAACGGCTTAAAACTGGATATCAGGTCGGCGGGTCCCGACGGAGACGGCATGGTGTATTTCGACGTGATTTTTCCCGCGAAACCCCTGGGCGTCAAATTTGAGCCAATAGAAGACTGTAACCCTGAAACGACGGACGAAAAAATATACGAGCTCGCAAAAACAGAGTTTTCCGGGCTGTTCGGGCAGTAAAATAATAAACCAAAATAAAAAAGAATATGTATAATGTGTAAAAATTTAGAGTTATAATAAAAAAGATTCGAAAAGTTCTTGAAAAGCATGGGCGATATATGATAGAATAGTATTCGAGAGATTGACAAAATTTTAACGGACTGTTTATTTTATATTTAGTTTTATTATTTCAGGAGGGTTTTTAAACAATGGGAATTAAAATTGGTATCAACGGCTTCGGACGTATAGGCAGACTTGTTTTCAGGGCGGGTATAAATAATCCGGATTATGAATTCGCCGCAATCAACGACCCGTTCATGTCGCCGGACTACGTCGCGTATATGCTCAGATACGACACGATTCACGGCAGATTCGACGGTGAAATATCTTACGACGAAAATTCAGTTACTGTAAACGGCAAAAAAATCGCGTTCTTCGCGCAGAGAGACCCCAAAGATATTCCGTGGGGAGAAGTCGGCGCGGAGTATATCGCCGACGCGACTGGTATTTTCCACTCGAAAGACGCGGCGAAGGCGCATCTTGAGGGCGGCGCGAAAAAAGTCGTCTACACCGGCCCGTCGAAGGACGACACGCCGATGTTTGTCTGCGGCGTGAATCTTGAAAAATATACCAAAGACATGGATTTCGTCTCTAACGCGTCGTGCACGACGAACTGTCTCGCTCCGCTCGCAAAAGTGATTAACGATAAGTTCGGCATAACCGACGGTTTGATGACGACTGTCCACTCGACGACGGCGACGCAGCTTACTGTAGACGGAGCGTCGAAAAAAGACTGGAGAGGCGGCAGGGCCGCGTCGGGCAATATAATCCCGTCGTCGACGGGAGCGGCAAAGGCCGTCGGCGTCGTTATACCCGAGTTGAACGGCAAGCTCACGGGAATGTCGATGAGAGTGCCTACTCTTAACGTTTCCGTAGTCGACCTGACCGTGAATCTCGCGAAGGCGGCGAGCTATAAAGAAATATGCGCGGAAATAAAGCGCGCGTCCGAAAACGAGATGAAAGGCGTACTGGGATATACGGAAGAAGCCGTCGTATCGTCCGATTTTATCGGGGACGAACGCACGTCTATATTCGACGCGAAAGCCGGAATCGCGCTGACCGATAAATTTGTGAAATTGGTCAGCTGGTACGACAACGAGTGGGGATATAGCTGCAAAGTGCTTGAATTAATCAAGCATATGAATAAAGTCGATAAGGCGTAGGTTTATTTACAGACAAATAAAAACGCAGGGAGGACTGATTTTGAAGTTAGTTCTCCCTGATTTTAAAACTGCGCAAATTTCTCCCCGTTTAGAATAATTGCGTCGATATCTGTAAGAATCTCCAGAGGATTCCCGTTATACAAAACCAAGTCGGCTCTCCTGCCTTTTTCGATTGAACCGAGTATGTCATCTATTCCCAGTATAATCGCGGGATTTATAGTGATTGCTTTCAGCGCTTCGTAAATACCGAGTCCGCCTTTTACGGCGAGAGCCGCGCAGTACGGCAGATACTGCAGGGGAGTCTCCGGGTGGTCGGTCGTTATCGCGAACAACACGCCCGCGTCCGATAAAACTTTCGCGTTGCTTAACTCGAGGTTTTTCAGCTCCGGCTTCGACCTGTCGCATATTACCGGACCTATTATTGCTCTCGCTTTTTCTCCGGCCAGTTCTCCGGCAATTAAATGCCCGTCCGTACAGTGCACTATAACGTAATCTATGTCAAATTCCCTGCATAGCCTAACCGCCGTGAATATATCGTCCGCCCTGTGGGCGTGGATATGCGCGGCGATTTCTTTATCCGTCACCGGGAGCAGCGCCTCGAGCTTTATATCATATTCCGGCTCGTCGTTATTATTGTCTTCCTCAAAAGCTTTTTTCTTCTCTCCGTATTTCTTCGCCTTATATAAATTCTCCCGGATTATCGCCGCCGTCGCCATTCTCGTTTCGGGAGTCTGGTTTTTTTCGCCGTAGCATATTTTCGGGTTCTCCCCCAGAGCGAACTTAACGCATACCGGTTCTTTTATAATTATATCTTCTATTCTGTTTATTTTATTGTCTTTATTTTTTAAATTATAGGTTTTGATTACGGCAAACTGACCGCTAATCGGGTTCGCGCTTCCCGGACCGGACGCAACGCAGACGATACCCGCGGACAAAGCCTCGGAAAAAGCCCGGTCCGCCGGGTTTATCGCGTCGACCGACCTCAAATGCGGCGCGCACGGGTCCGTGATTTCGTTTACGTCGTCCCCCTCGCTTCTCAAACCGTCCTCGTACATTCCCAGATGGGTGTGCGCGTCGATAAATCCCGGCAGAAGCCATTTCCCCCCCGCGTCGATTATATCCGCATTATCTATATTCTCCCGGCTTGTATCATAATCTTTCATATCGCCGGTTTCGCCGATTATATTGCCGGAAATCCTAACGTAGCCGTTTTCGATTATCCCGGCTTCTCCCATAGTATATATTCTCGCGTTTTTTATTATCATCATAAATTTATAAAATTATTTTAAATAAAATATAACCTCTTCCTGTTTTCTGTAGCCTCTGTCTCTCGCGATTCTTTCCGCGACCTCGTCGTCTTCGAAATCTTCGTTTACCTGCTGTTCGAGATAATCGTTCCGTATTCTTTTGTGATTATATTCGTTCCGTAAATTATCGATTATTTCGTTTTGTTCCAGCGCTTTGCTTAAATTGTCGCTGAACCCGACGTATATAACGCATAGAGTCACGCATATGCAGAACGCCGCCAATATGCCGAACCTTTTCCGTTTCCTTATTTCTCTCTCTTTCTCCGCATTATCTATGTTTGTTTTCTTTCCCGTATTTTTCGTTTTATTGATTTTCTTAACGCCGTTCATGATTGTTTACCCGTCCTTTCCGCGTTATTTGCAGTTGTTTGCGCAGTTCTGATATTTTATACCTTTCCCGTTGATTTTTCAATCGTTTCCTGATTTTTTACGCTGTCTTTTTTTATGATTTGACCGAGACTTTTCGCTGTTTTTTTATGATTTTTATAATATTTCTTATATATTTTCTTGTCGGTTTTATATAAATTGAACCCTCTCGACGCATCCAGCGTCAGTTTTCTCTTTTCTTTGATATAATTTATATCGGATTTTAATATTTTTAAAACTCCCAAAATAAAATACAATAATTTCCTAATGTTTCTTAATATAAACAAAACCGAGTATTTTACCGGTATTACCGTTATTTTATACAAAAATCCCAAAGCCTTTTTTATAGAATCTATGATTTTCTTCGACAGGAACATAATTATTCTGCCGATTGTTACGTGATATAAAACGAAACACATAAAACAGCCGAGCATAGAAAACCATCTGACAGTTCCCGAATTTGTGTAGAAAACCAGTAAAATAACAGAAAACGCGGATAAAACGCAGAATATTATATCCTGAAAAAAAACTGAAAGCCATCCCGAATTGAACGCGATTCTGATTATCCTGAAAACGTCGTAGAACACCCCCAGGAATCCCCCGACGGCGCACGAAAACAAAAATATAATCCCCTGTTCCGTAACGGACAAAGACGCCGCAAACATCGACTCCCGCAACCCCCTCTCGATAATTAATAATTATTTAAATAATTTTGAGAAAAATTTTGAGGGTTTGCCGTCCGGATTTAAATTTTCGCCGCCCGAATAATACAGTCCGGTTATGTCTCCGTCGATATTCATGTCGCCGGTCTCCAGAGACAGCCTGCTTATGTGGAGATTAAATCCCTCGACCGTCATCTGTCCGGGTTCGGTAACCAGAACTATTATATTCTCGTTGAAATTATCCACCCTGACAACTCCCGAGATACTCATCTGTTTCCGGTTATACAAAACGACGTTGTGGATTTTGCCGCGTTTTTTTTCTTCTGGAATATTATTATTATTTATATTGTTCATGACCCGCAAAACTCCTTCGAAATATATATTAAAAACCTTAAAATATTTAAAAAAATAAAATATAGTTAATATATATGTCAGAAGAAAATTTTTCATGCGCGGGTCTCTAACTCAGCGCCTCGTACATATCCGGCGCGGCGGCTTTCGAGACGTGTTCTTTGATTTCGGTAACTCTGACCCTGACTTTTTTTTCGCCGAAAGAAATCTCTATTATATCGTTCTGTTTGATTTCATGCGAAGGCTTCGCGGGTTTATTATTGACCGAAACCCTGCCCCCGTCGCACGCTTCGGCGGCGACCGTACGTCTTTTGATTAAGCGCGAAACTTTTAAATATTTATCAAGCCTCATAATTTTTTTTATTAAAACCTCAATTCCGACATTTTTCGGCATTATATTTAATATGATAACATTTATTTTTAATATTGTCAACGGTTAGGTTAATAAAATTTTATTAAGGTTTTTGAACGAGTAAACAAATTATGAACAAATGTGAAAATTATCGCAGAAAGCCCTCTTTTTTAAAGAGGGTGGCAGTCGCGTAAGCGGCTGACGGGTGTTTTTTAAAATTTGATTTTGCGTACGGGGAGACGAAAACACCCGCCGTCTGCGGACGGCACCCTCTTTAAAAAAGAGGGCAAAGAATAAATCCATTATTTGTTCACAAAAATTTAACTCATTCAAAAACCGTGAAATTTTATTTAAAACAGTTGACAAAACCGCGTCGGAGTGTTATAATAACAGATGACATGTTATTCGTTTAGTATAAGTTAGCTATCCGTTGCGGGGATGGCTAACATACGTCGATGCAAAATAAAAAAATATCGGGGTTACTCCCGATATTTTTTTTATTTATTTATATATTTTTCTATCTCTATTTATTCCCTGTGAGCTGCGCGATTTCTTCGGCGAAATTGTCCTCGCGTTTCTGGATTCCCTCGCCTTTTTCGAATCTGTAGAACGCCGATACTTTAACTTCGCTTCCGTTCTCTTTATTATAATTATCTATATATTCTCCGACGGTTATCTTTTCTTCTTTTACATATCCCTGCTCTAACAGACAATTATTCTCGTAATATTTATCGACTTTGCCTTCGACCATTTTTGCAAGAATCGCGCCGCGTTTGTCTTCCGGGATTTTCTCGAGTTTTTTAACGCTGTCTTCGTCGCCGTTGATTTGCGCCGTTATTATTTCGCGCTCTTCGTCGATTACGGACTGCGGAACGTCCGATTTGTTTACATAAACCGGGTTCATCGACGCGATTTGCAGAGTCAGGTTTTTAATCAGTTCCGAAAGCTTTGCGTCGCCGTCGGCGATATCGCCCGCGTCGACTTTTACTATAACGCCGATTGAGCCCTTGTTGTGGATATATATTCCCAGAGTTCCCTCGACTGCGACGAAACGTCTTATCGATATATTTTCTTTTATCTGCAGAACCTGGTCTTTTAACGCTTCGTCCACGGTCACAGCGTTATCGTCTCCGAACGGTTTTGCAAGAAGTTCCGCGACGTCCGCGGGTTTGTCTTTTAATATAACTTTCAGGCAGCCCTTGACGAACTCCTGAAACTTCTCGTTTTTCGCGACGAAATCAGTCTCCGAATTTACCTCCGCCATGACTGCGACTTTAAGATTTTCGTCGTATAATATATCGACTATTCCGTCGGCCGCTATCCTGTCCGCTTTTTTAGCCGCTACCGCGAGACCTTTTTCCCTTAATAATTTTATAGCTTCGTCGAAATTGCCGTTCGTTTCCTCGAGCGCTTTTTTACAGTCCATCATTCCCACGCCCGTTTTCTCTCTGAGAGACTTGACGTCTTTTGCGTTTACTGCCATTTATTATAACCTCCGGTAATTTTAAATTTTATTTATATTAATTCGGCGGATTCCTCTTCGCCGTATTTTTCTCCGGGTTCGCCGCCCGTTTCAGTTTCCGAATCTTCGGCCGTTTCGCCGCCGCCGTCCATAGACTCGCCTTCCCTGCCTTCTATCAAAGCGTCGGAAACCATTGTCGCTATTAATTTTATCGCCCTGATTGCGTCGTCGTTGCCGGGTATGGGATAATCTATTTCGTCGGGGTCGCAGTTCGTGTCAACTATCGCGATTATGGGAATACCCAGTTTTTTGCCTTCCATGACGGCGTTTCTTTCTTTTCTGGGGTCGACTATAAACAAAGCTCCGGGCAGCGACGTCATGTCTTTTATGCCGCCGTAGTTGCGTTCCAAATAGCTTATTTCTTTTTCGAGAGCTATGACTTCTTTTTTGGGCAGCATATCGAAAGTGCCGTCCTCCTGCATTTTATAGAGGCTGTGCAGTCTGTTTATGCTTTTTTTAATAGTCTTGAAATTGGTCAGCATACCTCCTGGCCATCTTTGATTGACATAGAACATGCCGCTCCTTCCGGCTTCTTCTTTTATAGACTCCTGAGCTTGTTTCTTCGTGCCGATAAACAGCACCGCGCCGCCTTCTTCCGAGAGTTCCCGGATATATGCGTACGCCTCTTCGATTTTCCGGACGGTTTTCTGAAGGTCTATAACGTGTATACCGTTTCTTTCGGTAAAGATATACTCCTTCATTTTGGGGTTGCGTTTTCTTGTGTGGTGACCGAAATGGACTCCCGCTTCAAGAAGCTGTTTCATTGAGATTACAGACATTTTATTTCCTCCTTAAGGTTATCTGCCGCAGAATCCGGCGAAAGATTTTTTAAAATTTCCGCCCGCCCCGCAAAGAAAAAATCCCACCTTTGGGGCGTAATTTATATAACTTATATAACAAAAAATCCCGCGTGAAAGTTTATTAAAATTTTTGGGATAAGCCATTATATCACAATCAAACGGCAATTTCAAGTATATTTGGTTTATTTTTAAAAAAATTTTTATAAAAATAACAAAATTAGGGTTTTTGAACGAGTTAAATTTTTGTGAACAAATAATGGATTTATTCTTTGCCCTCTTTCGTAAAGAGGGTGCCGTCCGCAGACGGCGGGTGTTTTCGTCTCCCCGTACGCAACATCAAATTTCAAAAACACCCGTCAGCCGCTTACGCGACTGCCACCCTCTTTAAAAAAGAGGGCTTTCCGCGATGATTTTCACATTTGTTCATAATTTGTTTACTCGTTCAAAAACCGTTACGGCAAAATAATATTATCTTGACATAGAGTATAATCTGTGATATTATATATTTATGTACACGGGGTAAAGTTAAAAGACAGAAAAAAATAGACCCGCCCGCACAAGGTAGTGGTCTATTTTTCGCATTGACTCTTTGAGTTAATCGAGTTTAGCCGTACTGTTCTGTGTACGGAGAGGGGAGTTGTGAACCCCTCTCTAAATTAGTGTATCTTCATTATATCACATCTATTCGCGTCTGTCAAGAGAAATTAAAAAATATTATGTTCATAGAAAAAAAAGCGTACGCTAAAATAAATCTCTATTTAAAAATATTGGATAAACTGGAAAACGGGTATCATAATATTTATACTGTCATGCAGAAAATTTCGCTGCGCGATAATATTAGAATTAATATAAATCAGGGATATAGAAATAATATAAAAATAATCTGCGGGAATGAAAATATACCGGTCGGCGAAACAAATACGGCGTATAAAGCCGCGGATTTGTTTTTGAACTATACTAATATAAATAATTTTGATATAGAAATAGAAATAGAAAAAAATATCCCGAGTATGGCGGGTCTGGGAGGCGGAAGTTCAGATTCCGCCTGCGTTCTTCTGGGATTGAACGAATATTTTGATTATGTTTTACCTGAGGATATTTTAATGGGAATCGCGTCAAAAATTGGCGCGGACGTTCCCTTTTTCGTTCATAGCAACGGGGAAACAAACTGCGCGGTATGCGAGGGAATCGGCGAAATTGTTACGCCGTATTATATAGATTTGTCAGAATTTTATTGTTTCGTCGTTAAGCCGGTTTATAATATTTCGACGAAACGAGCGTTTGAGGACTGGGACAGCTCTAATAAGCGGGCAAAGAATCAACAAAAGCCCCCTTCCCAGAAGGGGGTGTCGCGAAGCGGCGGGGGTTGGCTTCACAACGATTTCTCCGGTTTAATATTCTCACAGAACAAAAACATAAAAGAAATAAAAGATTCGTTAATAAAATCAGGAGCGGCGGCGGCTGAAATGACCGGGAGCGGCTCGGCGCTGTTCTGCATATTTGAAGATTTAACAGACGCTGAAAAATGCCGCGCCCAAATAAATTTAAGAGACGATACGGAATTTTGCGGCATATTTAATTTTTTGGGTAAAAAATAAATAATTTAAAAAATTTTTCTTGATTTGTATTAAATTATATGATATAATCAAAACAATAAAGATATTTTAAATATTAAAATTATAATTTGGAGGTAAAAGAATATGGCGCATGTTATAACCGAAGACTGCATTTCCTGCGGAGCGTGCGAGAGCGAATGTCCCGTCGAATGTATAAAAGAAGCGGACGGCAAATATGTAATAGACAAAGAAGTATGCACCGACTGCGAAGCGTGCGCGGGAGTATGCCCCGTCGACGCCTGCAAACCCGAATAGAAATTGAAGCAGGGGGGCGGATAGTAAAATCCGCCCTTGATTTATAAAAGAGTATCGATAATGCTTAAACTTGAAGGTATTGACGAAAATAGTCTTCGCCGGGATAAAATCAACGACGATTTGGTTATATATCAGATTAAAGACGGGCTGCTTTTCAGCTCGGACGCTTTAATTCTGGCGGATTTTATCTGCGGCGGACGCAGATTCGGCGCATATAAAAACGCCGTCGAGCTGGGAACGGGTTCGGGAGTGATTTCGCTTTTACTCGCGAAGAGAGAAAAAATAAAAAATATTTACGCGGTTGAAATCCAGGATATTTATGTAAAACTTGCGGAATATAATACGGAAATCAATAATCTTGCAGATAAAATAAAGATAATAAAAGGCGATTTAAGAGACTGCGATAATTTATATTATAACGGGGAAAAAATAACGCCGCATACGTTCGATATGGTTTTCACGAATCCGCCGTATATAAAATACGACGGAGAAACTCCGGGAGAAGCGGGTATGCTCAGCAGTCTGGAGTATAAAAATATAGCGAGACGCGAGATAAGCTGTACTGTTTGCGGCGTGATGAAAGCCGCGGCGAGACTGCTTAAAAACGGCGGGGATTTTTATATAGTTTACAGACCCGAAAGATTAGTGGGTTTATTTTCGGCGATGCTCGATAATAATATAACGCCGAAGAAAATCGCGTTCGTATACGCGGGAAAGAGTAACGAAGCCAGTCTTGTGTTAATCAAGGGCAAACAGGGAGCGGGAGAGGGATTGGCAGTTGAAAATATATTTATATGAGAAATAAAATTATAGTAATTATATTTATAATATCGGCGGTATTATTCGCAGCGACGGCATACGCCGGATATATTCCGGAAGAAACAGAAATAACAGAAGTTTCAGAGTCGACAGAGCAGGAAAATTCAGCGGAAGAATCTGACAATTCGCTGGCTTTTTTCGGACTGGCTATGGTTATACTTGGCGTAACCGTTATGGTAATGGTCACAAAAATAATGAGACGTCACGTTCAGAAATTATAGAAAATATATTTATTTTTTGAGAAGGGATATAGAAAAACAGATGGGCGCCGATTCGGGTAAAAGTTCGGGCATGAGTTCTTTTTTCGCCTTATTGTTCAGGCTGAAATATATAAACAGATGGGGGCTTATGAGAAGTTTCAGGACGGAGAACGTCTCTGAACATTCGCTCGAGGTCGCAATGACCGCCCACGCGCTCGCGGAAATCGGCGTAACGTATTTTAACAGGGATTATAATCCGGCGAATATCGCTCTTAAAGCGATGTATCACGACGTTTCGGAAATTTTCACGGGGGATTTGCCCACGCCTATAAAATACGGGACGGACGACATGAAAAACTGCTATAAAGCAATCGAGAAAGTCGCCGAAATAAATCTTCTGGATAAACTGCCGGAAGAATTAAAGCGGTCTTATGAGAAATTAATATTAAAACAGGAAGACTCGCGCGAATGGCGTATAGTAAAGGCGGCCGATAAATTATGCGCGTATATAAAATGCCTCGAAGAAATAAACTCCGGCAATAAAGAATTTACAAAAGCCGAAGAAGATATATATAAAACCCTTGACATAACGGGCATTGATGAGTTAAAATATTTTATGGAGAATTTTCTGCCGTATTTCAGCAACACTATAGACGAAATATAATATATATTAAAAAAAGGGGCGTAAATTATTATGAAAATAGGGGTAATGGTTGAATCTTTCAGGAAAAGTTCGGTTGATTCTGTAGTCGGCTCGGGCAATCCCATGCGGGATTTTATTAACGGTGTGGAAAAAGCGTCTGAACTGGGAGCTTCAGGAATACAGGCGTACGCGACGTTCGGGGCGTTAAAGTTCGACGAAATAAATAAAGCGAAAATAAGCGAGGTTCTGGACATAGTAAAATCGAACGGGCTGATATTTTCGGCGGTATGCGGAGATTTCGGCGGTCACGGATTTGAGGATAAACTAAATAATATAAAAAAAGTCGAAGATTCAAAAAGGGTTCTGGATTTGGCGAAAGAGCTCGAATGTGATATCGTCACGACTCATATAGGAACGGTTCCGGACGAAGAATGTGAGAAACGCGATATTATGCGGACGGCTTGCAGGGAGCTTGCGGTTTACGCGGATTCTATAGGCTCGGCTTTCGCCGTCGAAACTGGACCCGAAACGTGCGCGCTTCTCGGCGAGTTTCTGGATTCTCTCGGAGCGATGGGAGTCAGGGTGAATTTCGACCCCGCGAATCTTGTTATGTGTGTGGCGGACGACCCCGTAAAAGGCGTTGAGACCCTGAAAAAATATATTGTTCATACCCACGCGAAAGACGGCGTAATGCTCGGCAACCGGGAGGGGTGGGAAGAGCTGCCTCTCGGACGGGGCGGAGTCGACTGGGATAATTATTTATCGGCGCTCGATAAAATCGGCTACAAAGGCTTTCTTACGATTGAACGCGAAGTCGGCGACGACCCGGAGGCTGATATAAAGCTCGCGAAAGATTTTTTAGTTGGGAAATTAGAGAAGCTGGGCTTAAAATAAATTAAATTTAAATAAAAAAAGGGGTAAAAATTATGCTGCCGTTTAAAATAAATCTTGATAATAAAACAGTCGCAATAACCGGAGGGGGCGGGGTTTTATGCTCTGAATTTGCGTACGCCCTCGCGGAGTGCGGCGCGAATATCGCAATTCTTGACATAAATCTTGAGAACGCTCAAAAAGTCGCGGGGCAAATAGAGAAAATAAATAGAAACGCAGTCGCGGTTAAATGCGACGTTTTAAGCCGCGAAAGTCTCGAAGAGGCCAGAGAAATTATTAAGGATAAATTCGGCACATGCGATATTTTAATCAACGGAGCGGGCGGAAATTCGCCGAAATGCACGACGACGAGAGAATATTTGTTTGAAGAGGATATAAATAGTTCAGAGGATATTATAACTTTTTTTGATTTTCTTCCGGAGAATTTAAGATTTGTGTTTGATATAAATTTCACCGGGATTTTTCTTACGACCCAAGTATTCGCAAAAGATATGGCGGACAAAAAAGACGGGGTTATTATAAATATTTCGAGTATGAACGCATTCACGCCGCTGACGAAAATTCCGGCGTATTCGGCGGCGAAGGCGGCCGTGTCGAATTTTACGCAGTGGCTCGCCGTGCATTTTTCAAAGGTCGGGATAAGAGTAAACGCAATCGCTCCGGGATTTTTCGTGAGCGAGCAGAACAGGGCGCTGTTATTTGACAAAGACGGCAAGCCGACCGCGAGGGCTGATAAAATTTTAGCGGCGACGCCTATGGGACGTTTCGGTGAAGCGAAAGAACTTCTCGGGACGCTGTTATGGCTGTGCAACAGGGAAGCGTCGGGATTCGTAAACGGCGTTGTCGCGCCTGTAGACGGAGGGTTCAGCGCTTACAGCGGGGTGTGAGAAAATTATCCATAAAAATCCAAAAAGGAGAGATTTATTATCATGGGCAAGATAAATATAGCCGACGGCGAATATAAAAATTTCGGCAGGTGTAAAATTATATCTAATAAATTCTGCGAAATATATGTCACGACTGATATTGGTCCGAGGATTATAAAGGCGAATTTAACGGATAAAGAAAATCTTATGTTTAATGATGTTGACAGAACTATGCGCGAGGACGTTTCGTCCGTTTTCGGCGAGGGAAAATACTGGCATATCTACGGCGGGCACAGATTATGGGTGAGTCCTGAAGATATGCCGCGGACTTATTATCCCGATAACGAACCCGTCGCGGTCAGTATCGACGATATAAACGGCAGGATATTATTTACGCCTCCGGTTCAGAAAATAAATAATTTACAGCACAGTCTCGAAATAGAGATGAGCGGAGATAAGCCGAATATTAAAGTTACGCATAAAATAGAGAATACCGGCGAAAAAGAAATAACCGGGGCAATCTGGGCGCTATCTGTTATGACGGACGGGGGAATCGTTGTTTGTCCGCAGCCAGACGAAGACACGGGGCTTTTGGGTAACAGACTTTTGGCTTTGTGGCCTTATTCAAAAATGACCGATTCGAGAGTTAATTTTTTTGATAAATATATAACCGTCAGACAGGACGGAAACATAAGCGAAAAATTTAAGTTCGGCATAAATAATACTAAAGGCTGGCTCGCGTATTATAATCACGGGCAGATATTAAAGAAAATTTACGAGCCGAATCACAGTAATAATAAAACCTATCCAGACGGAGGAATGTCGACTGAAGTGTTCGCGAATAATTTGTTTGTCGAAGCCGAAACTTTGTCCGAACTCAGGACAATAAAGCATGGAGAAAGTATAACGCATACCGAAATCTGGGAATTGATAGAAGTAAAAGATTCTGAAACTCCGGATTTTGATTTTAACTCCAATCAGGATAAAACCGATGCGTTTGTGAGAAAATATATAATATAATAACAAAACTTGGAGAAGAATATTTTGATAGTACAGTTAGAACTGCAGGAAGCGAAAAAAGAACTCGGGGATATAATATCACAGATAAAACAACTCGGGGAAAATATAAGAATACGGGACGTTGAGAGGGAACATAAAGAATATTCGGAGAAAATAAATTCGGACGGGTTTTGGGATAATATAACGGACGCGAACTCGATTTTGAAAAAATCGAAGATTTTATCCGGGAAAATAAAAGATTTCAGAAACGTCGAAACTGCGGCGGATTCAGCCTTTGAACTTGCTTCTATGGCGATTTCTGAAAACGACGAGAGCTTAACTCAGGATATTTTACGCGAAACGTCGCGAATCAAAAAAGATTTTTCGGCTCTTGAACTCGGGATTCTTCTGGACGGAGAGTATGATTTAAATAACGCGATTATATCTATTCACCCCGGAGCGGGAGGAACGGAAGCGCAGGACTGGGCGGAAATGCTCTACAGAATGTATATGCGCTACGCCGAAAAGCATAGCTTTAAAATAAAGACTCTCGATTATCTCGAAGGAGACGGCGCGGGAATAAAATCCGTTACTTTTTCTGTCTCGGGTTCAAACGCTTTCGGGTATCTCAAAAGCGAAAACGGAGTGCACAGGCTCGTAAGAATATCGCCGTTCAACGCGGCGGGCAAACGCATGACGTCTTTCGCGTCGGTTGAAGTGATACCCGAAATCGACGACGAGGCGTACACTAAAATAGAAATCAAACCCGAAGATTTGAGAATCGAGTCGCACAGGGCGAGCGGCGCGGGAGGTCAGCACGTAAACAAAACAGATTCGGCTGTGCGAGTAATACACATACCGACGGGAATAACGGTCGGCTGCCAGAGCGAGAGAAGTCAGAACCAAAACAGGGAAACGGCAATCAAAATGCTTAAGAGCAGACTTCTCGAAATAAAAGAGCGGGAGCATCTGGAGAGAATCGACGATATTAAAGGCGAGAAGTCGAATATAGAATGGGGTCATCAAATACGTTCGTATGTCTTTATGCCGTACACTCTGGTCACGGACAAACGCACGGGATACGAAAACGGTAACGTTTCGGCCGTGATGGACGGCGATTTGGACGGGTTTATCAAAGCTTATCTTACTTTTCTTTTTGCGGAAAAAGAAAAGTAAGCAAAAGAAAAACGGTAAAAATAAAATAATATATATTTTTTTAAAATTTTAAGGAGGAAGAATCAATGAAAAAAATCAGGTCTTTTAAACTATTTGCGGGGATTGCTCTATTTGTCGATACTCTGACTTTAATAACGGTCATAATCGTTTTGTCAATCCAGAAGAAAAGCATACCGAAGGCTATAATAGCCTCCCTCGCCGCAAGCGGCGTCGTATCGGCCCTGCTGCTGCTGTCTTACAAAAAAGACGAGAAACGCAGAAAAAAACTGCGTGAAATGGACGCTTTTTATGATTACGACTACGAAGCGGCGTATAACTCGGACGTTCAGGACGACGAAGATTTCGGGCTTGACCTTGACGACGGCGTCAGACTCGTCGGAAACGACGACTGATATGTTTTGTTATGTAGGGCGCGGCTTCCATGCCGCGCCGTTGGCGAAAAACCCCCGAGCCGCTGATAAAAACTAACGCGAAATGGGGAAATTGCGGTCGGGCATGGAAGCCCGACCCTACGGTAAACATGAAAATTAATATAAAAAAATAAAAGAGAGGCAATTAAAAATGCAGCGGGAAAACAACTCTAAAATAACTATGGATAAATTAGTGGCCCTGTGTAAAAACAGGGGATATATTTACGCGGGCTCTGAAATTTACGGAGGTCTCGCGAACACGTGGGATTACGGTCCGCTCGGCGTCGAATTTAAAAACAACGTCAAAAAAGCTTGGTGGAAAAAATTTGTGAGAGAGTCTAAATATAACGTCGGGCTGGATTCTTCTATTCTACTTAATCCGCAGGTCTGGACGGCTTCGGGTCACGTCGTTAATTTCAACGACCCGTTAATCGACTGCAAAGGCTGTAAAATGCGTCATAGAGCGGATAAATTAATCGAAGAATGGGCGGAGAAAAATAATATAGACGCAAAGACGGAAACTATGCCGCACGAGGCTATGACGGAATATATAAGAAATAATAAAGTTGAGTGTCCTCACTGCAATAAGTCTGATTTTACGGATATACGCAAATTTAACATGATGTTCAAGACTTTTCAGGGAGTGACAGAGGACAGTCAGACCGAATTATATTTGAGACCGGAGACGGCGCAGGGGATTTTTATTAATTTTAAGAATATCCAGAGAACGTCGAGAAAAAAAATCCCGTTCGGGATTGCGCAAATAGGCAAATCGTTCAGAAACGAGATTACGCCCGGGAATTTTATATTCAGAACCCGTGAATTTGAACAGATGGAACTTCAGTTTTTCTGTAAACCCGATACTGATTTGGAATGGTTTGACTACTGGAAAGAATATTGCCGGAAGTTTTTGCTTGGCTTGGGAATAAAAGAGGAGAATTTGAAATTCAGGGACCACGCGAAAGAAGAGCTGTCGCATTATTCGAAGGCGACGACCGACGTCGAATATCTGTTCCCGTTCGGCTGGGGTGAGTTATGGGGTATTGCGGACAGGACGGATTTTGACCTGACGCAGCACATGAATCATTCGGGAGAGAATTTAGAGTATAGTAATCCCGACGCGGGGGAGAGATTTATTCCGTATGTTATAGAACCGTCGCTCGGAGTCGAGAGACTGTGCTTGGTTTTACTGTGCGACGCATACGACGAAGAAGAAATCGGCGAGGGGGATTCGAGGGTCGTTTTGAGACTTCACCCGTTCGTCGCGCCGGTAAAGGCGGCGGTTCTGCCGCTGTCGAAAAAATTATCTGAACCGGCAATGAAAATTTATGAAGAATTATCGAAATATTTTGCGGTAGAATACGACGACGCGGGGTCGATTGGGAAGAGATACAGAAGACAGGACGAAATCGGCACGCCGTTTTGCGTAACCGTCGATTTTGACACGCTCGAAAACGGTACGGTTACGGTCAGAGACAGGGATTTAATGTCGCAAATCAGGATAAAATCTGATGAGCTTCGCGAATATATAGCGAAAAACACAGAATTTTAAAGAAAATTTCACATATTAGGCGTTTAATTTTATAATATATGCTTGACATAATCATAAAATAATAATAAAATATAAATAATTTTAATAAGTGTGAATTAATATAAATTTTATTCGGAGGATATATTATATGAAAAAAATAATTGCGTTTATGATTATTTTCGCGTTTATTTCCGCGATTTTGATTTCGTGCGGGGATAATAATACAGATGGGAATAATACCGGCGGAGACGACGTTCCCGGGCAGGACGCGCCCGGACTAGGCGGCGAAGACGAAGGAAATCCCGCGGAGGCTAAAATACTGCCCGATTTACCCGAGGACGTTCGTTATGACGGACAAACGTTCACGTTTCTTGCCCACAAGCAGGATACCCCCGGCTGGGACTGGGTAGAGTCCGACCCGAGGGAACTCGTCGCCGAAGAAGAGAACAGCGAGCCGATTAACGACGCCGTCTACGCGAGAAACATGGCAATCAGAGAAAAATACGGGATTGAGATAGCTATGTTTGCGGACTCGGCGGAAGATTCGATTATCAGGCGGGTCGTGAACGCGGGAGATTCTACCTACGACGCCGTTCTGATATATAATAATAACGTTCCCGGAGTCGTTACGGGGGGAGCGCTTGCGGAAGTTTCGACGCTGCCGTATATAGATTTAAGCAAACCCTGGTGGGACCCGGGAGTAAACGGAATGTCGATAGCCAACAAACAGTTTCTTTTGGCGGGCGATTTACTGATTCTGGACAACGAAGCGACGAACGCGATTATCTTTAATAAGGATTTGATGGCGACTCTCGGAATGGAGCTGCCGTACGGTCTCGTAAACGAAGGCAAATGGACGTTCGACGCGATGCTCGAGATGACGAAGGACGTCGAAATGGACTTGAACGGCGACGGCGTTTTGAACTATGCCGACGACAGATTCTCGTTTATGGTGTTCAACGACACGCTTCAGGCGTTTCTCGTCGCGGGGGGCGGACAGTTCTCGTCGAAGGACGCGAACGATATACCCTATATGAGCTTTGCGGACGAAAAGAGCCTCGCCGTTCTGGATAAGGCGATGGACTTGATGTACACGAACAGTAATCAGGGAGTATTTAACGTCCAGTCGGTAGACGCGGGCTCGGGAAACGTAACGTGGATGAGGGCGTATTACGACACGTTTTTTGAGGACAGGGCCCTGTTCATGTGGATAAGAATGAGGGTCGTCGAAGTGTTCAGGGGAATGGAGAGCAATTT
>WRMA01000004.1 GCA_009777355.1 Oscillospiraceae bacterium
TTGAAATTTGATGTCGCGTACGGGGAGACGAAAACACCCGCCGTCTGCGGACGGCACCCTCTTTACGAAAGAGGGCAAAGAATAAATCCATTATTTGTTCACAAAAATTTAACTCATTCAAAAACCGTAAGCGAACGCCGTAATTTTATTATCTATAAATTCGCCGCGCCGAAAAAATAAAAATCCGAATCCCCGAACGCGATACCCAAGGCTTTCGCGTTCGCCGCGCCGGTAAGCGGCGCCAGCTTCCCGTTCGTTCCCGCGCGGTAAATTACACCCGACGTTAATCCCTGGAATAACCCCGGCAGATATTTTGCCGTCGTCTGGACCGTAACCCGTCCGCTTTCCGGTTCGCCGAGCGCCACGCCTATTATATTATCGGGCGCGAAATTGTCGTTTTTATGCCCGAAAGTAAATATCAGGCTGTTTATCTCATGGTTATTGCCGCCGTTATACTGCAGTAAAAATAAAAACTCCCCGGGTTTACCGGGATTCTCAATAGCCCCGGTTTTTAGAAAATAGCTGATACTCTGGTCGTCCTGCATACGCATAGACCTGAACGGACGGTATCGCTTAACGGACGAAATATTGACCCCGTCTATGGCGCACTCTATAAAACAGGGTTCTCTCGGAATCCTGTCGGCGTCTATTCCCGTTATGTATATTCTCGAATTACTCTTGTAAGTAATCCCGACTGAGCCGAATGTGTGATTAATATTCATAAACAAAGGCAGTCTCGTAATACCGCCTTTCGTGATTTCCCCGGAAGAATTGACGCTTAATATCTGTATTCTCGCCTGGTTTTCGCCGGGGATTTGACTGATTAACGCTATTTTACCCATACCTCCCCAAAATCTGTCGGTGACCATAGGCGCCGCTATTCTCAGCGCTGTCTGGCCCGATACCGACACGGACATATCTCCGGTAGTTCCTATTTGCCGCCGCGTTCCCGCGGTTATAGTATCCCCGTTGATATTAATATTAACGGCGAATATATCGTCGCCGGTTCTGTGCAGCCAAACGCACGCCCTCCTGTTCCTGTCGTAACAGAACAGGCCTATATCGTCTAAATTTCCCCCGTAAGGCCCGAGCTGAAGAGTATGCTTAAGCGTAATAATTTCGCCGCTGTAATCCATAAGCGAAAAATAAACCGTAGGGTTATTGGAAGAAGAGTTTTTACAGCAGACGATTACCCGGGAATCGTCGAGAGCGACGGTATTCAGACTCATATTCGACTGGGTCGAATCGAATGTGTGGGCGGACATCTGGGTAATAGTATTCGTCGCCGGGTTTATTATAAGACCCCTGGCATAAACCCTTAAATACGTATTATCCCTGTACAGATACGAAACGACCGCCCTTTGGGGATTCGTGTCGAAATCGCAGACGAGACTGAACGTCAAGTCGCTTATTCCCGAGAGAGACGTCTCTAAAACCGTTCCGAGAGAGACCGTTTTGTTCCCCCAGTTTACAGTCGCGACGCACGCCGAACTGTTATATATAAGCAGATATTTCGTATCTGAAAGCCTTATGCATCCTCCTTCTAACCGTCTGCTTTGATGCGTAGGGCCGGTCAGCGCGATTTCCCTCTGCGGCATGAACGCCTTAACCGCCCCGTCCGGGCTAAGCGATACCAAATCCCCCCTGTTTATTTTAAGCTCCGGAGAAAAATATACCGCTTCGGGAAACGAAACGTTCCCCGAGGCGAAATTCAAATTCGCGGCGTTCACCGGGTCTCCCGTCCTGTCCGGCCTTAGACCGTTTTTCATTACCAGTTTAAAATCCTGGAGTTTAACCTGATTGTTATTCCCGACCGCGTCGTAATATCTCGCGTTTTCACCGTGAATCGGTTCGGGGATTCTGTCTTTGAAATATAATGCCATAATTTTTTTTACACCTCTTTTTTTGTTTTTGTGGTTTTTGTTGTTGGGATTGTTATTAGACTTCTTTCAAAACCGAAATACGACCACCCCGCCGTCTGCGGACGGCACCCCTCCACGGAGGGGAATTAATAAAACGGCGGAGTTGAGTGAAAATTCCCCTCCGTGGAGGGGTGGCGCGGCGCGTAAGCGGCGTGACGGGGTGGTTTTGAAAGAAGTCCGCTGATTCGCAATGAAAATGTAGGGGCGATTATTAATCGCCCGCGTTGAATATTAGAGGTAATTTATGGATAATATAAGTGAGGAAAAAAAACAGAAAAAAAACAGCGCGCTCATAGTCGACGACGTAACTTCCAATATACGGACGCTTTCGTCTATGCTTCAGCCGGATTATTCGGTGCGCGCCGCGGTAAACGGTCAAACCGCTATTGAAATCGCGGAGAAATTTTTGCCGGACGTTATTCTGCTCGATATATTAATGCCCGGAATGGACGGCTATGAAGTTTTATCTATATTAAAAAGCTCCGAAAGAACGAAAGATATCCCGGTTATCTTTATTACGGGGTTAAGCGGCGATACTCTCGAAGAAAAGGGCTTGCAGCTCGGCGCGGCGGATTATATAACCAAGCCGTTTTCACCGGAAATCGTCAAACTCCGGGTGCGCAACCAAATCAAGATTATTAATTTGCAGCGCGATTTGGAGGCGGCGGCCGAAGAGGCGCGCAAGGCGAATCGTTCAAAATCCGATTTTCTCGCGAATATGAGCCATGAAATTAGAACTCCCATGAACGTAATAGTGGGTTTGACCGAACTCCTGACAGAAGAAGATTCGGTATCCGGTACGGCGCGCGATTATATAAAAAAAATTAATACCGCCGGGATTGTCCTTACCGGAATCATAAACGACGTTCTGGATATATCGAAAATCGAATCGGGTAAATTTACGCTGAATCCAGTAAAATATAATACGGCCGAACTGCTCAGCGATATAATTAATATTAATATTTTCAGGATTGAAGACAAGCCTGTTTCTTTCAGAATCGATATAGACGGGGATTTATTTCGCGAGCTTTACGGCGACGACTTACGCATAAAGCAGATTTTGAATAATTTATTAAGCAACGCTTTTAAATATACCCGCGAGGGAGTCGTCACCCTGCGTATCAGTACCCGGAGAAAAGACGGCGCTCAGGATATCGAACTGTATGTTTCCGTAAGCGATACGGGGATAGGCATACGCGAGGAAGATATCGGCAAACTTTTCGCCGATTATAATCAGGTCGATACTCAGGCGAACCGCAACGTTGAGGGCACGGGGCTGGGATTGTCCATAACGAAAGGAATAGTCGGGCTTATGGGCGGGGAGATTTCAGTCGAAAGTAAATACGGCGAGGGTACGAAATTTACTGTCAGACTGCCGCAGGGATTCGTCTGCGGCGAATACGTCGGCGCTGAAGAAACCGAACAGCTGCGCGCCCTGCGTTATGACAACTCCGGGAAAAAAGACCCCGGCAGTCTTACCCGGCCCGATTTAAGCTATGCAAGGGTGTTAATAGTAGACGATTTCCCCACTAATTTCGACGTCGCAAAAGGTATGCTGGGAAAATATAAAATCGACGCGGACTGCGTAACGAACGGACCCGAGGCAATCGAGATTATTAAATCGGGCGCGCCGGTTTACGACGCGGTATTCATGGACCACATGATGCCCGGAATGGACGGAATAGAAACGACGCGTATAATCCGCGGGCTTGACGGCGATTATGCCCGTACTCTGCCGATTATAGCGCTTACGGCTAACGCGGTCGCGGGAAACGAACAGATGTTTTTGGAGAACGGATTCCAGGATTTTTTGAGCAAGCCCGTAAGCATATCGAAAATAGACGCCGCATTGCGTAAATGGATTATGAAAGAAACGCATGAATCTGAATCTGAAAATTTCGCTTCTGACTCCGACGGTTTATCTGTCTTGGGCGCGGCCGATTCGGGAGATATAAAAATACCGGGGATTAACGAGAATCTGGGGCTTTCTTTGTATGACGGAGATACAGAGATGTTTATTGACATCATGCTGTCTTTCGCAGAAAATATACCTGATGAACTGGATAAAATGCGCGAAGTTTCGGAAGATAATCTGCGGGATTACGCAATCAACGCGCACACCGTGAAAGGCTCGGCCGCAAGCATAGGCGCGCAGAACCTGACGGAATTTGCCCGAAAAATGGAATTTTCAGCCAAAGACGGCGATTTGCCGGCGATTCTGGCTGAAAATCAGGATTTTATAAATCAGACTGAAACTCTCATATCCGATATACTTGCGTTTCTGAAACAGAACGGAACTATATAAACTATATAAATTCTCTTATTCTTTCAAGAAGCTGATTTAAACGGAGCGGTTTCATAAGCAGGGCTGAACCTCCCGATTCGAAAGCTCTGTCTACATATTCTCTCGCGGAGTTGGCGGTTATAAAAATAATCGGCGCTCTGTTTCCGCTGTCTATAATTCTGCGCGCGAGGGTGTAACCGTCCATTTCGGGCATTTCGACGTCGAGCAGAAACAGACTCGGACGGCTCGTCCTGATAAACTGCAGGGCTTCGCTGCCGGAAGTTACGCAGTGCAGGTCATACGGAGCGTCCTGCAGCATCTTTTTAAGCGTGTTCAGGAACATTACCGCGTTGTCGACCGCGAGTATCAGCGCTCTGCCGCTTTTCGACGGCCCGGACATGATGGGTCTTGCCGGTATATTCTGCGTATTTCTCGGTACTGCGGGGCGTTCCGGTCTGCGTTCCTGCGCGTTTATGTTGCTTGCTACCGAATAAGACGAAGTCGGACTTGGAGCTGAAGACGGCGAAGCCGAAGAAGATGAAGAAAGCCCTCCTCCTCTGCGCAGCGCCATCTGTATATTAATAGACAGCGAGGAAACGTTCAGGATTAAATTCTCTATCTGCGATTCAAGTTCGCTCCGGCTTACCCTTGACGCGCCGGTACTGACCGCGTGGGCCTGCTTCGTCAAATCGTCCGCGTGGATTTTGCCCAGCAGCCTCGCGGTATTTAAAATCTCCGCCGTTATCTCCGGAACGCTAAGCTGCGCTTTCATAGCGGCCCTCATTTTCGATTCGGCGGCGGTGAACTCGTCGATAAACGAATTTAAACTCTGAACATAGCCGTTAAACTGATGTTCAGACATATTTTCGATTTTCCCGTAGAAATCCAGACCCGAAACAGACCTCAAATTCTCTTTGTTTAACATTTTGCGACCTCCGTTTATATTTTATCTTTATATATATTTTTTGTTTTTATTATTTTTCCGGGTGTAGGGGCGATTATTAATCGCCCCTACGAAATTATTTTCTATGATATATTTCTACTCCGCGTCCTGCTGCCTGAGGCTTTCCCTGAGCTGGAACTGCATAATCAAATCCTCCAGCATTTTGGACTGGCTGCTCATCTCGTGCGAGGCGGCCGCGCTTTCTTCAGCGGTCGCGCTGTTCTGCAGGACGACCTGCTCCACCTGCTCGATACGCTTGTTGATTTTCTCGATACTCAAAGACTGCTCTTTCGACGCGTTGGCGATTTCGTCCACAAGCCTGATACTTTCGTTTATGCCCTCTTCTATAGACAGCAGGCTCTCTTTGCTCTTCAATGCGAGGACGCGCACTTCCTGGGCTACGACCGCGAACGCGCTGCCGCTCTGACCCGCGCGCGCGGCCTCGACCGCGGCGTTAAGCGCGATAATATTCGTCTGCGACGCTATATTGTCGATAAGCGTGACGATTTTACGCATTACGTCGTTATTTCTGACGGCTTCCTCGGCCATCTCCTCGTTCGCCTTCGTCTTCATGGCGACGTCGGCGATAGATTCCGAAAGCTCTTCTATAGTGCGGCTCTGCTCGACCGAACCGCTCGCGAGATTCTGCGCGCCTTCCGAAATCTGTCTCGAAGAGTCCGCGACCTGTATTCCCGCGGTCGCGACCTGGTGAAGCACGTCGAGAGTTCCGTTCAGCATAAGCTCAATCGACAGATTTATAACGTCTTTTTCGGAACGGACGTCGATTTGCGAGGTATAATCCCCCTCTGCGACCCTGGTTAATATATACGCCTGGTGCTTAAAGCTCTCTATCATCTTGTTAAAAGAGCGTTCGACCCTTATTATTTCGTCTTTAGTCGGCCCTGTTCCCGCGTCCAAATCGTCTATTTCTATATCTCCCAGCGCGAGGGTCTCGGCCGCTTCGCCTATTAAAATAAGCGGCTTCGTAATATGCCTGACGACGGTGAACATAATCGCGAGGGCAATCAGAAGCAGAGCGAGGGTTATAATCAAACCGCTCTGAACGAACGTCCAGATAACGGCGTTCCCTTCAGCCGTATAACGTCCGACGAACAGCATACCGACGACTTCCCCTTCCGGTCCGTATATCGGCGAGTAGCTGGTAAACGCGCGGCGTCCAAGAATATTGGTGAGCCCCAAATAAGTATTCCCCGAAAGTACGCCCCGGCTTATCTCTTCGAGAGCCGTCGTACCTATGGCCCGCGCGCCGTCCGAACCGATAACCGTGGTAGATATCCTCTCGTCGCCCAAAAATATCGTCGCTTCGGCGCCGAGCAGGGATTTTAAGCCGTCGACGAAATCGTTAGTGTCCAGACGCATCCCGATAGATACGACCCCGACGAGATTGCCGTCGCCGTCGTAAACGGGCGCTCCCGCTCTAATAGATAGACGCACGACCGTTCCGGTTTCAATCGCCATAAGAGTCCGGCCGGACATGGCGGCCCTTACGTTCGTCTGATTTGCGACGGAGTCGCCGTAGTTATCAGGCTCGTGAGTTCTTGCGAGAACGACCCCGGCGGCGTCGGTGACGGTGCAGAAGTCCATTCCTATTTCGCGCTGGATACGCCCCGCATGGTTAAGAATCCCCTGCCTGTCCCTGTTCGCGACCGCCTGTATCACTCCGGGATATTCCGACACGTACATAGACGCGCTGTACGCGGCTTCTTTCAGAAGTCCGAACTCATGTTCCGCGACTTTCGCCGCGACCTCCACCCTGTCGGATACTATATTGTCTACGTAATTTGAAAACAGAATTATGTTCGAAACCAGAACGCCCGCCGCGATAAGAACCATCAGTCCAAGCATCGGGAAAATTATCTTTGTCTTTATACTCATTGAAACTCTCCTTGTTTTTTTATCAGAAATTATTTCTCTCCGCAATTTTAACATAAATTTATGAATATATATTTAATAATTTAAATAAAGTTCTAATATTTTCAAAAATTTTCTTCCGCCCTCTTCGTTTATGTAAATTACCGCGGGTAGGGGCGCGCATTGCGCGTCCGCAAAATCAACTAATGCCCTCTTTTTTAAAGAGGGTGGCAGCCGCGTAAGCGGCTGACGGGTGTTTTAAGCCCCCATTGATTAAATATTTTCACCGCCGTTCAGTATATCCCGGACCGCCAGTACAAGAAACATATAGTGCGAAGAACCGCCTCCCATGACGTATTCCGTTTGCTGCCACAAATACGGGAACTCAAGAAGCTCCGGCAGGTCCGGACGTATTAACGCCGTTCCGGATATTACCCCTCCCGGGATATACGACCAGTCGGCGCGGTTTAGGCCGTAACCCACAACGGCCGATTTTACCCCTACTCCCGACGCGAAAGATATATTGTTTGAACCCGGATGACAGCCCAGGACAAAATTAAGCGAATCGAAAATCATTTCCGGACTGAAAATCTCAGGATACGCCTTATGCAGAAAATAATACTGGAAACCCAGTCTCTGAATATTCCAGCCCGCTCCCCATATATGCGGACGGTACGGTACGCCGTACGGCGTCTCGGCCCTTTGTTCCTCAAACCGTTTTTTTAATTCGGTCAGCGAATTATATATCGCCTTCGAGAATTTTTCGTCGCATATAATTTTCTCGGCGCGCGCCGCAATCCAGCCGAGAGAATCTATCGATTCCGAAATATATTCAGACTCCGATATTAAAAAATCCCTGTATTTATCTTTTTTGGTTGCGAGAAATAACTCGGCCGCGGCGTGTATTTTCGAGTTTTTTACCCATCTTGAATTTTTTTGATTCTTCAAATTATCTGAAATATCCGGAATATTTGTGATATCAAAGATTTCTTCGGCGATTTCAAGCGAACGTACGCTTAACTGATTATTGAAATCTTTGAGAGCGCGCGAAGCCGCCGCAAGATGCGCCGCCGTATTCAATTCTCTCGCGGGGTTATTTTCGGTAAACACCCATCTGTCGTCCGAATTGCCCTTTATGCCGTCCGTAACGGAGCCGCTGTCGCCCAGATGAACGTACTGACGCAGACTGTTTTCTATAATTCCCCTGTATAATCTCCCGAGAGAATTATACGCCCCGACTATCGAAAGAACGCCGTGTTCGATTTGCTGGAGTATATCGTTTTTGCCGTCGGGCTGATGAATTTCAGTTATTTTAGAATCCTGGTCAATAGACGTCGCGTCGTAATAAATATTAAATTCTTCATAGGCGAGAGATAAAATATAGACCTCGCCCGACTGCGATTCTACGCGCAGGTCAAAATCTCCCGCGTCGTGCCAGCCTCCGGAGTTTAACCCGGGTACTGATTCTCCCGGTTTATATTTCGTCAGGGTAGATTCACCCTGAACGTAACCGTCGATGTGAATAAAATTCAGAGGGGCCATAACGGCGTCGTCGCCGTGGCATAAATCATGCCAGACCCTGTATTTTTCGTTTACCCTCATATGGCACATCTGAACGGGCAGAAAATATTCCAGAACCGGCTGCCAGACTCCCCGCTCGTAAATATCCCCCGCGATTCTGAATACGGAGGATTCAAACGCGCCGTATTTTATTTTATATAAACCCTCGTCTTTTATATCCGTAAAGTCAAATTTTAAGTAATTATATCTTAGAAATCTTCCCCATTCGCAGTTTTCCGCGTCTGATAACAAGACTTGTTCTTCACCCGATTCAGTTATTTTATAAAGCGTTACGTTTTCCCGTTTATTCTCACGTTTGTCGAGTTCTATAACGGCCGTTTTGGTTTGCTCCGGGTGATAGCCGACCTGCGAAGTCTGAACGACGGGGGTATAAACCCAGTCTTCAATAATATTCGGCGTTATGATTAATTTGACGGCGTTTTCTGTTCTTCCGGCGGGTATTTCGCAGTTTATGACAAACCAGCCGTTGTTGTGGTTTAAGCGGCCGTCGTATAATTTTAACTGCGTTCCCTCGATTGCCGCCTCAACCGTAAATTTATTATATAAATCGTCGGGGCAAATAGTCAGGCGTTTGCCGGTTGCGTACGGCTCGGCGATAATATCGTCGGCAATAATCGGGTTATATTTTTTATTATCCCCCGCGAGACGTTTAATATCTGCTTTTAAACTATTATTATTAAAATCCCCCGCGTTTAAATAATTAGGCTCTTGAGATAAAAGAGGACCGTTAGGCTGTATAGGGAAAACTCCCTGTTTATTATCCATAATCCAGTATTTGCCGAATAAAATCCCGGGGAAAAGTTCTAAATTAAAGCAGATTTTCCCCGCGAATTTTTCGGGTACGGGTTTATTTAAATCAACCGTAACTATAACGGATTCGCCTTTGCCTTCGGCCGTTATTTTATAATCGAATTTAAAATCCGGGTAAATCATCGGGTTAAATCCGCCCAGATGTCTCGCTTCGTCGGGATAACTCATCGAAACTGCAACTGAATTTAACTCCCGATTAACTTCGCGGCCGTTTAACTTCGGTACGGGCTGCCACTGACCGGGAGTTTGTTCAAAGCGTACGTCGCCGTTTGCCGCAACTCTGTTGCCGTGCATTATAATACTCACTCCCGACTGATGACCCTCGGGGTAAATATCGCCGAACGCCGTAATATCGACGCCGCGGTTCTGAAAATATTCCGTTTCTCCGTTTAATATAAATCCATTCATATATAATACTCTCCTGTCTTTTTTATTTTTATTATATCACAAGCCGTTTATATATGTCAACGCCGATTTGAAAATTTCAAACGGGAACGGATTTAATTTATCCGTTCCCGCCGTTATTTTTATATTTTATTTTATAATATCACGCGCCCGGAATCAAAAGTACCTGACCTATGCTTAACGCATTGCCGGGGATATTATTGATTGCCCTTATTCTGTCCACGGGTACGCCGAATCTCTGCGACAGTAAAAATAGAGTGTCGCCCGACCTGACCGTATACTGGAAGAACGAACCGGGTATTCTGATTACCTGACCTATAGAGAGAGCGTCGCTCGTTAAATTATTCAGATTTCTGATTGCCTGAACGGTCGTACCGAATCTTTGGGCGAGAGTCCACAGGGAATCTCCCGAACGAATCGTATAGTTTATGAAATTTCCGGGTGGCGGCGGAGTTGTTCCCCCTCCTCCTCCGGTCGTCGGGATTCGCAGAACCTGACCTATAGACAAAGCGTCGCTCGTTAAATTGCTCATGGTTCTGATTGCCTGAACGGTCGTGCCGAATCTTTGGGCGAGAATCCACAGAGTATCGCCTGAAACTACAGTATAGTTGAAATAATTACCCGGCGGGGGCGGCGGAGGCGGAGTTGTTCCTCCTCCTCCGGTCGTCGGGATTCGCAGAACCTGACCTATAGAGAGAGCGTCGCTCGTTAAATTATTCAGATTTCTGATTGCCTGAACGGTCGTACCGAATCTTTGAGCGAGAATCCATAGAGTATCTCCCGAAACTACGGTATAGTTGAAATAATTGCCTGGGGGAGGCGTAGGCGGCGGAGTCGGGGCGTTGTTTTTTATACCCCAGTATGTATTATATAAAGCCGCCCATGTCGCCGCGTTCACCACTCCGTCTTCGGGCAGTCCCATCATGCGCTGAAATTCCATGACCGCGCGCTGCGTCGCCGTCCCGAAGCTGCCGTCCAGTATCGTCGGCGAAGTAACCGGATAATACTGCGCTATATAAGACAGAATATACTGCAGGGTTACGACGTCGTGACCGGTTGAGCCTACTCTTAAAGTTACGCTCGGGGGAACGGTTCCTATAGTAAAGTTCGTTCCCTCGCTGTCAAGCTCCGCAAGTCTTGCGACCGCCGTATATATATAAGAGATTTTGTTCCACGTCGCCTTGCCGATAATACCGTCCTGAGTTAAATCGAACACCTGCTGAAAAACCCTTACGGCGTTCTGCGTATCCTGACCGAAGACGCCGTTTTCGTTTGCGATTTGAGGAATCAAGGGATAATTACGCCGTATTCTGTTGAGGAATCTCTGCATAATCTGTACGTTAAGACCGGTAGAGCCAAGGCTCAAAGGCGAGCCGGGATAGCTTTCAGTTATACCCATGAATATATTAGCCTCCGCAAGTTCTATATTCGCGGGATAAAACTGCCTGAGTATTTGTATCGGGGTATAGCCTGAATTTGCCAAACCCACGGTTCCCCACTGCGAGAGACCCGCGCAGGTCGCCGTCGTTCCGTTGCAGAAAGACGTGAAAAACGGCGAAGTCTGACCCGCGCGCCTGACGTACTGATTAAATACCCGGTCGACTATCGAGCTTATCGACTGGTAAATAGTCCCGCCGTAAACAAAATACTGGTCGAACGCAGTGCTGTTCGTTATATCGAACGCCCTGCCCTGGACTCTGTACCATTCGGTAAATACCCTGTTTAACGCGAAAGTCACGATTGCGTGGATATTTGCCGTAAGGGCCGACGCGGGCCATGTGGGATAAATTTCGTGGCTCGCCACGTTTTTGATATACTCTATAAAAGGCACTCTCACGCTCTGCGCCGCTATATTCGGACGGCTTAAATGCACCGTCATAATATCCGGGATTATAACGTGACGCAAAACCCTCGGGTTCGGGGGGGTTATACCCTCCTGATTTCTCGGACCGGTCATTTCGACCGCCTGCGGTCCTATATTTATATCAAACTGAGCCGGCGACGTTTCGCTTTGCAGCATCGGAATCATCGTAACGGGCAGAATCGCCGTTTCCCCGTCAAAAATATGTACCCCTTTAGTAATTATCGTCTCAAATCCCGGAGCTTGGGTTTCAACTGTGTACGAAAAATACGGATGCCCCGGGAAATCCGGATTCAGAGTATGCTCCCTGTCTACCGTTTCAAGAGAGATTTTTCCGGTTTTGCCGTTCTCGTCGGTATCCAGCTCGTATAATACCGCGCCGCCGGCGTTTTTTACCGTGACCTTCGCGCCCACGGGCATCACGTCGAAATTGGTTCTGGTTTCCGTTATTAAATAACCTGTTCCCATAATAATAGATTTTTCTCCTTTTCGATTTATGTTTAAATTTATTTAAATATTTTTAATTAATATCTATTAATATATATAATATTCGCTTTTAAATATAAATGTTAAGAAATATATATAAATATAAAAAATAAAAAAAGAAGCCGCAGTTCCCCGCGGCTTCTTATGTTTATCAGTAGGGGCGCGCATTGCGCGTCCGCAAAATCGTTTTTCAGACGGACGGCCAATGGCCGCCCCTACATGGTAATGCAGTTTTTATTCCCCAAATTTTATTGTCAGGATTTTTTTGCCCGTGATTTCAAATTCAACGAAGCCGTCGTCTTTTAAATAAACCTCAGGCAGTCCGGCTTCTTTTTCTTCGAGAGAGACGAGCTTTACGGAACTCCATTTATTTACCCCGTATGCCGGGAGTTCAAATTCGGCTTTCTGGCGTTCGAGAGGGGTCTGGACTTTTTCTTTCGCAAGCGGCGCGAGTCCGTTGTTTAATCTAATCCCCGCCTTAACCGTTTTATCGGACGGGTTAAACAATCTCACCGCATAACCCGAATTATCTTCCGAACGCTTGACCGCGGAGATATTTAGTTTTTCAGTCGTCAGTTCGATAAAAGAGTGGGTCAGAGGATTTTTGCCGTGGTCTGTCGGGGCGATTTGCGCGACTGAAAAATCAAGATTGAATCTCTCCGATTCTCCCCAGATATCCGCGTCCTCCCAGTCTCCTTTATGCGGCATAAACGCATATTTAAATATATTTTTGCCCAGCATCTGCGAGCCCTTATCCCAGTCGCTGTAGTTCTGCATATCGGACGTAACGCATATTCTCAGCGGGAAACAGCGCAGAAGCGTTATATAAAGCGTGTTCTGTTCGTCGTCCGACGCTTCATAGGCTTTCAGACCGGTATTCAAAACCGCCGCGCCGTATTCGCCGTCCGATAAATCGACGAAAGAATTCATGGGGTGTTCAGTCATCGGGATTTCGTCGTAGAGAGAATAGTCGCGTTTCGCGACCTGACGCTTAACAACGTCGAACTGACCCTGCGCGTAAGAATATTCGGCTTTTATATTCGTCGGGAATCCGACCTGTAAATAGTGGTCTTCTGAATTATTAAAGACAGAAGTTTCCAAATCGACTCTCCTCGAGCCTTTTTTAAGAGATAAAACGGTCTCTATTTTGCACGGGTTAAGATGCTTCGAGCGCGACTTTTCATCAAGGGAACGGCCTTCGGGCAGAGCCCAGTCTATCACTATCTTATACGCCGTTTCGAGTTCGCCCTCCCTTAACAGGGTAATTTCCGCTTTTTCGTTGAGAGTCGTAAAAGTCTCGTCGCGTTCGGGGATATTATGCTCCCACGGGTTGCCGATTTCTCCGGTATCTTTGAAAAATCCCAGATTTTCATATAATTTATTGTTTTCTTTATCGAGAGTATTAAAAGTGCCGTTTGAATTAATAGAGACTCTCAAATATTCGTTTTCTATAACCTGAGGACGTTTGAGCATAGTTACGGGAGTCGTTAATCTCGTATATCCCAGAGGCTTGACTTTTAAAGTTTTATATCCCATTGCGGGTATATTTTCAGCCTCGAGCATAATAGTATACTGTTCCGTATGCAGAACGTTCGCGACGTCGTTGGGATTCTGGATAATCTGCGCGTTGTTTTTGTTCGTTTCGAGAACCTGATATTTTAACTTCGCGTTATTATTATCGGGGTCGAGAATCTCAAAAGTATAGCAGTTCCATTCAGCCGGAATTTCAAGCATGATTTTTACAGCTTCGGAGCGCTTAAACGGCGCGGGGTTATATATAACTACCGCGGCGTCGTTTTTATCCCAGCCGCTTAAATTTATATCGCCCGCAACGTCCATGAACGCCCTTTCAAATACGCACATCGCGAGTTCCCTCGACTGCCTGTATCTGGAAATTACGTCCTCGTAGACTATATCCCGTCCGCACGCGCCTATAGAATCGTGACCGTGGTTCTGGAGTAAATAATTATACGACAAATCTATAAAATTACCCGGGAAAGGCGCGCCCGCGAAAGCCGCGAACACAGCCAGAGGCTCCGCGTAATTTATAAGCGTTCTCTCCGTTTTGAAATTGTCCTGCTTTATATCTGTTCTTGCCGATAAAATCCAGCCGAACATACCCGAAGTGCTGCCTTTCGTGAGAGGAAAACGCATTTCGCCTTTAATAACTTTCGTGTCGGGGTCGAACGAATCTATTACGCCCTGCTCAAACTCTTTCAGAGTGCTGTGGAATACATGGGCGTTAGGCAGAGCCTCGTTTAAATCCTTTATCATTTGGATTTCCCGTTCGTCCGGGCACGAAGAGTCGTGACCTTCGGACCAGAATCTGTGAGGGGTGGACCAGTCGTGATTCTGTTCTCTAATCGCCTGTTCTCCCCGTTCTTTTATATTCTCTTTAAAATATTTGTAATACGGGTGCGCGTACTGATAATCGAGCTGATAATTATTAGCGTCTATAAATTTAAATATGCCGTTGTTATCGTTCCATTTGAAATCGCGCAGACCTTCGTTGGGCAAATCGAAATAAACCGGTCTGTGAACGACGTACCACATATTATAGCGCGGACGCTGTCCCAGACGGGAAGCGTAAACTTTAGTTCCGTCCGGACTTTCCCAGAAAAACTCGGCCTTCGGAGCTTCCGTTGAGTTTACCCCGCGATAAAACGACGCGAAATTTATCCCGAAGCCCGAATAAATCTGCGGCAGCTGCGAAATCTGCCCCCAGCCGAACGGGGAATATCCCGTCTTGCTCACCGCTCCCATTTCGAGAGCCATTCTGTGACCCAGCTGAAGATTTCTGATTAACGCTTCGCCTCCGACGGTAAACTCGTCCGGCAGACAGAACCACGGGCCTACCCCGATTCTTCCCTCCGCGATATATTTTTTAAGTATATCTTTCTTTTCCGGGAAAACTTCGAGATAGTCCTGCAAAGGCATAGTCTGCGAATCGAAGTGAAAATGCTTATAGTCCGGATTATTATCCAGAATATCGATAAGCATATCTACCGCGTAAGCCAGCATATGCTGCGTGCGTCTCGCCGAAAAACGCCACTCCCTGTCCCAGTGGGTGTTTGATATAAAATGGCACCGGATTTGCTTGTCTTCCTGATTTTTGTTTTTCTCTGACATTTGTTTATTCACCTTTCCTTAAATTAAATTAAAATATTTTATATTTTTTATTTTTCGCTAATCTATAAAATCAAATTCGACCCCGTATATGCTGACCGTTCCTCCCTCGTTTATTCCTGATTTGCGCAGTTTTTCTATTACGCCGCTTTTATTTAAAACCCTCTGGAAATACAGAACGCTTTCCCTGTCGCCGAAGTTCACGGAATTTACGACTTTATACAGCCATTCCCCCTCGACTTCATATACGCCTTTATTTACGGTTATCGTTACGTCGTGACTGCCGCCGCCGCTTGTCTCCGGTTCCGGCTCTGTTTCTGAAATTTCGCTCCCGTATATTTTAAGAGGAGGCAGAGACGGATATAATCCGACGATTTTTTCGATTAGCTTATCTGTACCCTGTCCCGTCGCCGCAGATATATAGACGACGTCGCAGCCAAGGGTTTTCGCGTACTCCTCAAACTCTTTGAAATTGTCAAAATCCCGGCTGTCTTCGAGCAAATCTATTTTGTTCGCGGCGATTATCTGGGGTCTGTCAATTAATTCTTCGCTGAATTTCGCGAGTTCATGATTTATATTGTCTATATCGTCAATCGGGTCGCGTCCTTCGCCTGACGATATATCCACGACGTGAACAAGCAGGCGGCAGCGCTCTATATGCCTTAAAAAATCATGCCCCAAGCCAAGCCCGTCCGACGCGCCCTCTATTAATCCCGGTATGTCCGCCATGACGAAACCGAAACCGTCGTCGACGCAAACGACGCCCAAATTCGGCGACAGCGTCGTAAAATGATAATTCGCGATTTTAGGCCTCGCCATGCTGACTATATTTAATATAGAGGATTTCCCGACGTTCGGATAACCGATAAGACCCACGTCCGCGAGCATTTTCAGTTCAAGGATTATTTTCCTCTCTTCTCCCGGGAGTCCGTTTTTGGCGAAATTCGGCGCCTGGCGCGACGGGGTCGCGAACCTTGC
Organism: Oscillospiraceae bacterium; assembly: GCA_009777355.1. Classification (GTDB taxonomy): domain Bacteria; phylum Bacillota; class Clostridia; order Oscillospirales; family WRJC01; genus WRJC01. The sequence goes on from WRMA01000004.1 coordinate 16,269, forward strand.
GTTCCCCCAGCCGCCTTTTCCCCCTTTCGCTATAGTAAAATCCTCGCAGTTCGACATATCTTTTATTATTTTATTTGTCCCGGCGTCCCTGATAAGAGTTCCGGGAGGGACCGATATATAAATATTACCGGCCGACTTGCCGTACATTTTGGACGATTTCCCGTCTCCGCCGTTTTCAGCCGTAAATCTTCGCCTGTGCTTAAAATCGAGCAGGGTGTTTTTGCCCTTGTCGATTTTAAACACGACGCTGCCTCCCCTTCCCCCGTCTCCGCCGTCCGGGCCGCCTCTCGCGACGTATTTTTCCCTGTGGAACGAAACGCAGCCGTTGCCGCCGTTTCCGGCTTTAATATATATTTCGACTTTATCCAGAAACATTTTATTTTATTCTCCCGTTAAAATTAAAACTTTTTTATTAAACTTCTTTCAAAACCACCCCGTCGCTGCGCTTACGCGCCGCGCCACCCCTCCACGGAGGGGAATTTTCACTCAACTTCGCCGTTTTATTAATTCCCCTCCGTGGAGGGGTGCCGACGAAGTCGGCGGGGTGGTTCGTATTCCGGTTTTGAAAGAGGTCTATTTTAATAATTCTTCAAATTCGTCTTCGCTTATGATTTTAACTCCCAAATTCTTCGCTTTTTCGAGTTTACTTCCCGCGTTTTCTCCCGCTATTAGATAATCCGTCTTTTTTGACACGCTCGCCGCCGCTTCTCCTCCGCATTTTATTATTATTTTCTCTATTTCATCGCGTTTATATTTTAACAGAGTTCCCGTGACGACGAATTTCAGGCCGTCTAATCTATCCGGCGTTTCCGAAATATCTTCCTCCGTTTCGTCTATATAAGTCTTTACGCCGAGGCCTATAAATTTTTCTATATATTTTATATTTTCAGGGTTCGCGAAATAATCCGCGACCGTTTTTGCCGATTCCAGACCTATGTCTTTGATTTGCGTCAGTTCTTCGGGAGTTATTATTTCCGGCGAATATAAATTTTTTATATCTTTATATCTGCCGGCAATCAGCGCGCTTGTTTTCTCTCCTATATGACGTATTCCCAAAGCGTAGAAAAACGCCGTTAAGCCGCGGCTTTTAGACGCTTCGACCGCGTCCGCGAGTTTCCGCGAGCTTTTTTCGCCCATTCCGGGAATTTCGGATATTTCGCCGAGTCTGTCTCCGATTAAATATAAATCGGCGGGAGATTCTATAAATTTATTATCTATTAACTGTTTTATAAGCGAAGGGCCGAGACCTTCTATATTCATGGCGTTTTTCGACGCGAAGTGAATTATGCCGCGTTCAAGCTGCGCGGGGCAGGAAATATTAACGCACCTTACGGCGACGTCTTTTCCGTCCTTGCTTACCGGAGAGGAACACGACGGGCATATATCGGGGAAAACGAAATCTTTCTGCGTTCCGTCTCTTTTGTCAAACTCGACCGCCAGAATCTCGGGGATGATTTCCCCGGCTTTTCTGATTTTTACGATATCGCCTATTTTAATTTGTTTTTCTGTAATAAAATCTATATTGTGAAGCGTCGCTCTCGAAACGACGGTTCCGGCCAATCTCACGGGTTCGAGTACCGCGTTCGGGGTTAAAACCCCGGTTCTGCCGACCTGGATTATAATATCGAGAAGCTTCGAGCTTTTTATTTCGGGAGGGTATTTATACGCCGCGGACCATTTCGGCGAGTGTGAAGTTTCGCCGATAATATCGCGTTTCGCTATATCGTTTGTTTTGATTACGGCGCCGTCGATTTCAAAATCGAGCTCGAATCTTATCTTGCCTATTCTGTCAACCTCGCCGATTATATCTCGGGTTTCCGTAAAAGTTTTATATAAAGGCGAGGTTTTAAACCCGAGGGATTTCAAATAATCGAGAGATTCCGATTGGGTTTTGAATTTTTTTTCTATTCTGTCCGTTATAATATTCTCTGTTTCGAGTTCCGTCTGCTGAATGTTAAAGACAAACATATCGAGTTTACGGCTTGCGGTCTCTTTCGGGTCGAGCTGCCTGAGCGAACCCGCGGCGGCGTTGCGGGGATTTGCGAGGAGGGGCAGGTTTTGTTCTTCGCGTTCTGCGTTTAACTGCCTGAACACGCCGACGGGCATAAACGCCTCTCCCCTGACCTCCAGATATTTCGGGAAATCCCCGGTTAATTTAAACGGGACTGATTTTACAGTCTTTAGATTTTCCGTGATATTTTCGCCGGTTACGCCGTTTCCCCGGGTTGAACCCCTGATAAAGGCGCCGTTTTCGTATTCGAGAGAGACGGACAAGCCGTCTATTTTATATTCGACGAGAAACTCCTGTTTTTCACCGTCGAAAATATTATTTATTCTTTCTATAAATTCTTCGAGTTCTTCTTTCGAGTACGCGTTGGACAGAGACGACATTTTGACTTTATGCGTAACTTTTTCGAATTTATCGAGAATTTTCCCTCCGACTCTTTTCGACGGAGAATATTCGTCGTCAAACTCCGGGTATTCTTCTTCGAGAGATATGAGTTCCCTGACAAGCATATCGTAATCGTAATCGCTGATTAAACTGTCGTCTTCGCCGTGATATTTTTCAGAGTAAAACTCTATTTTTTCCCTTAAATTTTTTATTTGAGCTTTTATAGAAATATTATTATTATTGTTCTCCATAAGATTTTCAAAAACCTCTTGATATAATAAAAAATATATATTATAATAATTATATTAGTTTTTTGTTAACAGAAAGGTAGGAATTTTTATATGGCTTGTAAATTTTATACGGTTGACAGAATCGAAAACGGCTTCGCAATAATTTATGACAGTAAAGATAACAAATCAGACGTTGAAATAACCCGTCTGCCCGAAGATTTAAAAGAGGGGGATATTTTAAGCTTCGACGAAGAAAACAAGATTTATATCATAGACGAAGAGAAAACAAACCAAAAAAAATCAAATATTGAGAAAAGATTTAAGAAATTGTTCAAGAATATATAGTATAATAGTATTATATATTATTTTTTAAAACCGGGGGAATTTTACGAAATGTCTTATATTAACGCTATGTCCATAATAACAAGATACTGCGGAAAAACGGGATGTACTGTTAAAACGAACGAAAGTTTAAAAGATTATACTACGTTTAAAATAGGAGGAACGGCGAATCTCGTCGTTTTTCCGGACAATATTGAAAATTTCACGGGATTGTTTAAAATTATAAAAGAATATGATTTAAAATATATTCTTCTGGGGAACGGCAGCAACGTCTTGCTGTGCGAAAATAATTTCGACGGGGTCGTTATTATAACTTCGCGCATGAATAATATACGTTTGGGTTCTCCGGATTTTTCAGATAGTGAAAAAATTTACGCGGACTGCGGGGCTTCGCTTAACAGACTTGCGAATACGGCGAGGGATAATTCGCTTTCGGGACTGGAATTTGCCTACGGAATCCCGGGAACTCTGGGCGGAGCGGTCTGTATGAACGCGGGAGCGTACGGAGGGCAAATAAGCGACGTTATATATTCGAGCGAGTATATAGACTGCAGAACCTGCGAAGTTTTCGCGCTTGACAGAGACGCTCACGAGTTCGCTTACAGGGAAAGCGTTTATGAAAAAAACAAAGATTATATATTATTATCGGCCGCGTTAGAATTAAAGCGCGGGGAAAAATCAGCCGAAGAAATCGAAGCCGCAATGAATAAAAATATGGCGGCCAGAAAAGAGAAGCAGCCGCTTGAATATCCGAGCGCGGGAAGCGTTTTCAAGAGGGGAGCGGATTTTTTTACGGCGCGGCTTATCGACGAATCCGGGCTTAAAGGCTGTAGGATAGGCGGAGCGCAGGTTTCAGAAAAACACGCCGGATTTATAATAAACAGGGGCGGCGCGAAATTTTCGGACGTTTTGAAATTAATAGAGCGTATAAAATCGGACGTATATAGTAAAACGGGTAAAAAAATAGAATGTGAAATTAAAATAATAGAGTTTTGAGGTGAATTATGGAAATATTGATTTTAACCGGAATGTCCGGAGCGGGGAAAACCCACGCCGCGAACACTCTTGAAGACCTGGGTTATTACTGCGTCGATAATATGCCCGCGCTTATGATTACGGAGTTCGTGAATCTTTACCAGCGCATACCCGACAAAGTCCAATCCGCCGCGTTTGTCATAGACGTTCGGGGAGAGAGGGAATTTGACACGCTTATCGCCCAGCTTGAAATATTAAAGCCGGAGAATACCTGCGGCATAATTTTTCTGGACTGCGCCGACGAGGTTATTATAACCCGCTATAAAGAATCCCGCCGTATTCATCCTCTGACGTCAATCAACAAGCTTCCCATACGCGAAGCGATAGCCAGGGAGAGGGCGCTGCTGGCCGAGGCGAAGCAGAAAGCGGATTTCGTCGTCGACACAACGAAAACGACGGTTTACCAGTTAAAAGAACGTCTGACCGCTATCGTAAAAAGAACCGCCGAAAGCGGCATATCGATTAACTGTATGTCGTTCGGGTTCAAATACGGAGTTCCGTCGGAGGCTGATTTGGTCTTTGACGTAAGATGTTTCCCGAACCCGTTCTATATAGAGGAACTCCGGCATAAAACCGGACTTGACGAAGACGTCGCGGATTATGTCCTGTCGCACGGCGCGACTTTGGGATTCATAGAAAAGTTAAAAGATATAACGTCGTATCTCATGCCTTTATATATAAGCGAGGGCAGGGCGAATCTCATAATCGCGATAGGCTGTACGGGAGGGAAACACCGTTCGGTCTGCATATCCGAAGTTATGAAAAAATATTTGTCCGATAATAACTACGGCGTAAATTCAATTCACAGAGACATAGGTAAAAGTTAATGTCGTACTCAAACAAAGTAAAAGAGATAATCGCTGAAAAGGCAAGAGAGACGGACGTAAATAAATGCTGCGCCGGTATAAAAACAAACGACGGCGATTTTCTCTGCGGCAACTGCGCGAAGGCTTTTTTCCGGGAGCTGTTTTTATCGTCGGGCAATATATCCGACCCGAAAGACGCATATCATCTTGAATTTGCGATATCGGACAAGGAAACGGCGGAAAAAATCAAGAATATACTTGACCGCGAGAATATATTTCTAAAATATATTAAACGAAGGAACAAGCATATTTTATATCTTAAATCGAGCGAGCAGATAGAAGATTTTTTATATTATATAGATATCCCGAAAGTTTCTTTCGACTTGATGGAAACAAAGATTTTAAAAGACGTGAGAAATAACGCCAACAGGGTGACGAATTTTGAACACGCGAACCTCGGGAAAATATCGGAAGCGTCGGCGAGACAGATAGAGGCGATTAATCTGATTATAGAAAAGGGCGCGTTCGATTCCCTTTCCGCGGAATTAAAGCAAACGTCGAGGCTCAGGCTTGAAAATATCGAGATGTCAATCGAAGAAATCGGACGGATTTCAGAACCGCCGGTATCAAAATCGGGGATTAAGCACCGCATGAAAAAAATTATCAATACGGCTGAAGAGCTGAGGCGGTAAGTTTTAAGTTTGAAAAAGCAAAAATAGGTTGAAATAAAATGGATTTTGTGGTAAAATCAGAATATCACGGGAAAACCGTAAAAGATTTTTTAAGGGCGAATATAGATATTTCAAGAAATATGCTTATTCTGCTTAAAAATAAATCCGACGGAATAACGGTTAACAAAACGAGAGTAACGGTTAGATTCGTTTTGTCCGAGGGCGATATTTTAAGTTTGAATTATGAGGATATCGACGAAATATACAATAAAAGTTCTGTCGTTGAAAACCGGAATCTTTTGGATTTGATTGATATAATATACGAAGACGATTTTATACTGGCCGCAAACAAGCCTCCGGGTATGCCGTCGCACCCGTCGATTAATCATTTCGACGACACTCTGGCAAACGCAGTTACCGCGTATTTCGGCAATCAAAATATAAGTTTTATCTACAGAGCCGTAAATCGTCTCGACAAAAACACGTCGGGGATTGCGCTTATCGCGAAGGATAAAATAACCTCGGCAAAGCTCAATAACATGATGCAAAAAGGAGATATAAGAAAAACTTATATCGGGGCGCTAAACGGCGACGTAAATATAATTTACCCCAATAATCGGCGTAAAATCGGCGAAATCAATAAAAGTCTTGAGAAATTAGGCGGACGCTTCGAGTATGACGAGGGCAAAGATTTATGGCGTATAACCGCGCCGATAAAACGCGAACGGGGCAGTATAATAAAACGTGTCTGCGCTCCGGACGGAGACTATGCCGAAACTGAATTTAAAATTCTGAAGTCATGCGATAAAATCAACGCAAGCGTCGCCGAAATATATCCAAAAACCGGCAGAACGCATCAAATAAGACTGCATTTTCACGCGATAGGCTTCGCGCTGCTCGGCGAGGATTTGTACTGCGAACCCGAAACGATTGACCCGGTCAAGTCCGGCATAGACCGTCACGCGCTGCACGCATATTCTCTGGAGTTTATTCACCCGGAGAGTAACAAAAAAATTGTTATAAAATGCGAACTTCCAAACGATATGTCGGATATAATAAACGGGATTTAAGCCGGCGGGAAATAATGCGGGGGATTTATATAATATTCAGTTAATTTATTAAAAAAGTAGGGGCAAAATGGCAGAATCAAAAACAACTATTTCGCTGTGTGTTCCGTCGCCCGACGAATGGGAATACCGGCAGAAACTTTATCTTGATTACGACTCGACAATTCATAACGCGCCTTACGGAGATAACGGAATCGACGGCGTTTGGTTTATGTCGGAAGAATGGTTGCGCGGTATGTTTGAAAATCTGCAAAATAAATCCCCGGCTAACGGTCAGGATTGGTATGCGTATATTCTCGCAGACGGCGAGCCTGTCGGAGAAGTTATGATTATGCCGCGCAATGACAACTTAGTAAGTATTGTAATCCACGCGGAGCAGCGCGGCAAAGGTTATGCCGAAATTGCGTTACGTTTGCTGTGCGAAAAAGCGTTTGATGAATTTGAAATGCCTTATTTGATTGACGAATTTCCGCCGGAACGTGTTAAAGCGGAACGCTTATTTACAAAAGTAGGATTTGTAAGAGAAAATAATCAGGTATTACGGCTTACACGCGAAAGCTTTAAGGATTTTTCAAAATAGAGGGGTGATTTTATTTGGAAATATTATTGTCGCGTCAAGCGGAAAAGTTTTTGGATAAATTGAACGATAAGCAGACGTTAATAGTTATGAACGCAATTCATGGGCTGACAGCAAAACCGCCGAAAGGCGATATTAGAAAGCTTAAAGGCTATGTTGACGAAAAAAGGCTTCGCGTAGGTACTATACGTATATTATTCAAAATAAAAGATAATTCTGTTTATGTGTCTGATATTGATTTCAGGGGAAATATATATTAAAATATATTTAATAGGGGGAGGTTTTTCACATGATTATAGAACGTAAAATGATACATGATATTGTTGAGTTGATACCGGAATCGGAAATTTCAAAAATTTACGCTATTCTGAACGCTTATATGTCGTTTGACGGCGAGGATATATTGACGGGAGAACAAAAAGCAAAAATGAAAGAGGGATTCGGACAGATTGAGCGCGGCAATTATATTACCGCAAGCGATTATATGACAAAACGAGGACTCAGTCTGTAGAAAATAAGCGCATTAGACGAAGCTGCTTGCGTTGAAAATATTATTGCAGATAATATAAAAACAAAAACAAATATGGATAATATAAAGAAAAATTTTGCAAAATATATAAAATATATTTTTGAAAATAAAATACTGACCCTTCCCGTGATTATATTTATTTTTACCGGTATCTTTTCTGAATTAATCCGGAGAGTGAGTATATATTCTGTCAAGACCGCGGATTTTTTCACGGAGACCGTTTCTTTTGCTTTGCGGTTTATTTTATCGCGGCTGACTTATTTTCTGCCGTTTTCACTCGCTGAAATTATGCTTTTCGCTTCAGTTCCCGCGGTTTTATATTTGCTTACGGCTTTTATTCTAAAGATTATATTTGCAAAACGCAGAAATCTGAAAAAAACTGCCGTGATATTCCGGGGATTGTTCAGGATTATCGCTTTCTGCGGTTTTGGAATATTTATTTTTACGTTTACTCTGGGAGTGTGTTACGGGCAGACTCCGGTAAACGAAAAAAACGGGAAAATAAATTTTGAGAGGCGTCTTCTTGACGTCGACGATTTGGTAAAGACGTTAAATATATTAATAGGCGAAGTAAATAAAATCGAGGGTAATATAGATATCGAAGTTTCGGGCAGTACGAAAATGCCGTATGATTTAAGAGAATTAAATCATAAATTAAACCTGGCATATAGGAATATGCTTGGGGAGTATGATTTATTCAGGAGAATAAATTCGAGAGTCAAGCCGGTTATTATATCTGAAACTATGACAAAAATGCACATAACCGGCGTATACGCCTTTTTTACGGGAGAAGCTAATATAAATACTAAATTTCCGGATTATATAACGGTTTACACTATGGCGCATGAAATGGCTCACTTAATGGGAATCGCGAGAGAGGACGAGGCGAATTTTATCGCTTTTCTCGTATGTCTTTACAGCGAGGACGATTATATAAGATACGGCGGACTGGCGAGAATAATCGAGTATATCGGCGGCGCGCTTTTCAGAGAGGACAGAGACAGATATTTTGAAATAATTAAAGATATGCCCGGAATAATTATAAACGAAGCCGCCGCGTTCTCCGAATTTTTTGACAAATACAGGGACACGAAAATATCGGAGGTTTCTTCCGCCGCGAACAACGCCTATCTTAAAGCTCAGGGACAGGAACAGGGAGTAAAAAGTTACGGATTCGTCGTCGATTTATCCGTCGCTTATCTTCTTGATATTTATAAAAAATAAAAATTTATATAAAACTCAACGGTAAAATAATAAATAAATTGTAGGGAACGGATTTATCCGTTCCGCAAATACGTATAATTTCTTGTTTTCACGGAACGCATAAATGCGTTCCCTACAATTAGGATTTTAATTTCGCAAGAGGCATAATAAAAATTTTGATTTTAAATTCAAACGGGGTTAAGCTTATGAGTAAATTTATACTCGGGAAAAAATTTGAACTCGCCGTTATATTTCTGGCTTTTCTGACCGCCGCGGCTCTCGCCGTAACCGTAAAGACGTCGCAGGCGGTTTCGGCGGAGACGGTAAGCCGGTCAGTTCCCACGCTGTTTTACAACGACACGGACTATCATCTGGCCGATATCATGCCGCTTTACGAAACGGACGGGGTTCTCTATATCCCGCGTTATTTCGTCAGTCAGATATATACTATAGAAATGAGCACGAGGGATAATTACAGAGAGGATTTTTTTATACAGTATAAAGACCGGTGGATAGCGTTTAAAGTTTCGGCGGATATAGCCGTTACGTCTCTCGGCGAAGAAATAAGCTGCAAGGTACATTTCTTCAGGGGGGTTACGTACGTTCCGGCAATTCTTGTCGCGGAGAAGCTCGGGCTGGGATGGGAATACAACGAGGAGTATAATTCGTTCAGGCTGAAAGAACTGGGAACGCGGCGTACTTTCGAGGAGCTTCTCGCGCGCTTTATAAGAACCCCCGCGACTACTCCCCCTCCGGAGACGCCGCCTCCCGTTCAGATTACGACAAACCCCCCCGTTGAAATTACGACGAATCCGGGAGAGAATACCCGGCCGGCTACCGAACCGTACGCGGACGCGACGCAGCCCCATTCGGAACCCGCAGGGGGAGAACCCCCTGATAACACTCCGGAGCAGCCGCAGCATATTACAGAACCTCCGGTCCGGCCGCAGCCCGTAACCACGGCCGAGCCTACTACGGCTGAAAACACGAGAGAAATCGAAAATTACCTGATGTTTTACAACGGCGGCGGGGAAGTTAGGGGCGCGGAATCGGAAACGGACGAGCTTCTGCGAATCCTCGGCGGAAATAATATAAGCGCGACGTTTTTCATGAGCGGGAATGAAATTTCGGAAAATCCGGATATCGTGAGGAAAATTTACGCCTCGGGTCACGGACTGGGGATAAACTTAAACTTAGACTCCGGCGTTTCAGATTCGGATTTGATAACCGAACTCGAATCGGTCAACGATTTGATTTATTCCCTCGTGAAGCATAAGACCAGATTTTATATATACGAAGGCGGCTATTTAGATAATTCCGGCGAAGAAGAACTGGTTAAAAAAGGATATTATTTCTGCGGCCGGAGCGCGGATACCCAGAATTTCCGGGACGAAGATATAATAAATTCAAGCGAGATGACTGAATTTCTCAAACTACGGAGAATTAATATTATCGCGTTTGACACGAGCGAAGATTATTACGGGGATTATCTTGATTTTGCGATTTCGGCGTCGAGGACGAAATTTTATATAAATTTCTCGCAAATCAACAACGCGGATATAGAAAATATAAGACGGCGGACGAATCGGTAAAAAAATATATTTTAAAAAAGGACCGGTGAAAAAATAAATATGACGAAAAAACTTCTGATTGTCGAGGACGACAGGAATATTTCTTTTATAATATCTGAAAACGCGAAGCTCGAGGGTTATGAGCGCGACGTCGCTTACGACGGAGAGGACGGGCTTGAAAAGGCCCTGAAGAACGTCTATGATTTGATACTGCTCGATTTGATGCTGCCTAAAATAGAGGGTTTTGATATATGCAGGAGAATAAGACAGGCGAATATTACTACTCCGGTTATAATACTGACCGCGAGAGAGGAAGAAATAGATAAAATCACCGGGCTGGAACTCGGCGCGGACGATTATATCACGAAACCTTTCAGCGTAAAGGAACTGTTCGCCAGAGTAAAGGCGAATATACGGCGTTCTTCCTCAGATTCGGGATTCGCGGACTCCGATTCGGGGGGGAATACGAATATAATAAACATACGGTCGGTCGCGATAGACTGCGGCAAGCGCAGAGTTGAAAAAAATTCCGTAACGACGGAGCTTTCGAGACTTGAATACGATTTGCTGGTTTTTCTCGCCAAAAACCCCGACAGGATTTTTTCAAGGGAGGAGCTTTTGAAAAACGTCTGGAAATACGACATAGGCGGCGATTTTTACGGCGACCCGAGAACTGTCGACGTTACGGTAAAGCGCCTCAGGGACAAAATCGAAGACGACGCCTCAAACCCCGAAATCATACTGAACAAGCGCGGAGTAGGATATTATCTGACAAATTCAGATTAATAATTTTAACAATCAATAATTATAAAAGGTTTTTTCGATGCTTTACAAAAGTCTGCATTTCAAGCTTGTCCTGATGCTTGTTTTATTTATATTAATTATTATAAGCGTTATCGTAACGGTAATGCTTAACGGAGTTTTTGACCTTTACAGCGAAAATTTTAACGGAATGATGAGCGATACCCTCGACGATAATCTTATAAGGGAACTCGAGGCGCTTATGGACGGCGGCGATTTCTATATAGATTTGAGAGCGCGGCTCTGGACCGAACACGGGAATTTGGGGATAAATAACTACAGGAATTTATATATTCTCGATATGATGGGCGGTTTACTTGCGGGAACGAACGACGAGCTTGGACGCTCGCTCATAAAAACCCCCAATATGCTTGCCGCGATGAACAAAAAAACCGGCGGCAGGCAGTCCTTCGTATCCGAATATATGGACTACGCCGTATATATTTCAAGCGTTTCGGGCGAGAGGGAATGTATAATATATATAAAAGACACGCGCGAGGAGACGAGGGTTTTCTCGTGGGCGATTTTCGAGATTATAATACAGGTTCTTCTGGTCGGTCTCGTCGTGGCGGTTATTTTATCTTTCTTTCTGGCGAAGTCGATAGCCGCGCCGATACAAAGCATAACGAAGGGCGCGGTAAAGCTCGCAGACGGCAGCTTCAACAGAAGAATAGAGGTCGTGTCGAACGACGAAATCGGAACTCTTATCGTTACTTTTAACGATATGGCGGAAAAATTAAAGGCCGCCCGCGACCAGAGCGACGCCCTCGAGAAATCGAGGCGCGAATTTATCGCGAACGTTTCCCATGAATTGAGAACCCCGCTGACGTCTATAATAGGCGCGGCGGAGACTATTTACGAAAGCAGGATAGACGAAGAGGCGAAATTAAAATTTTTAAACATGATTTTGAGCGAAGGCGGAAGAATGACGAGAATAGTCCAGGATTTACTGATTATATCGAGACTGGACAACAGAAAGATGATGTGGGAGTTCACGTTCGTGAATATTAGCGTTATGGCGAAAAATATATATGAAACGAGCCGCGGCGAAGCCGATAAAAAAGACCAGACTTTAAGTTTGAACATAAGCGGCGCTATCGGAGAGATTTACGCCGACAAAATCAGAATAGAGCAGGTTCTCGTGAATATTATTTCGAACGCCATAAAATATACCCAAAACGGCGGCGAAATAGATTTTTTGTTAGAGAAATGCGAAATCAGAGAAGAAGGCAGAAATATTCCGGGGGTGAAATTTACCGTAAGAGACAACGGCTTCGGGATTCCCGAGGAAGACCTGCCGAGAATATTCGAGAGGTTTTACAGGGTCGAGAAAGCCCGTTCGAGCGAGGCGGGAGGAACGGGTCTGGGGCTTTCTATCGCCAAAGAAATCGTTACCGCGCACAGGGGTAATATAACGGTTGACAGCGAGCAGGGAAAAGGCACATGCGTAACCGTGATACTGCCGAAGAACCCGCAAAATGCGGACGGTGAAAACGAAAACCCGGAGGTTTGATTTTATGCGGACGCAGGCAAGAATACGCGCCGAGAATTTAAGGCGAAGAAAAAAGAGAACGGACGCGGCGGTCGATTTACTGAAAACCGTTATGATATACGCGCTGACCGTTTCTATGCTCGCGCTTGCGGGGTTATATATAAACGACAGGCAGAACGCGGGTCAGGCGGGCGAAATCCCCGAAGAAAAGATGAGCATATTCGAGGGCGGGAGCGACCCGGGAGAAATAGACGAGAGGCAAATCTCACCCGTAAATATAACCGTTACGGTTGAAGGCAGTTCTTTTACCGCGGTATACGGAGACACCGCTTCGGATATTTACGGGAATTTCAAGGATTTCGTCATGGATATTTTCGCTCCGGGTTCTCAATGCGTAAAATTAAATTCAGAAGAAGGCGAAAAAGTCTGGAGGGAATGTACGCGCGAGTCAAATTCGGTGTATATAAAATACGCGGGGAATTATTTATATCCGGTAATCAGCGCCTTTCTGGACAAGGACAGGGAATCTATAGCGCTGTCGGAAGAACTGGCTATGGTTCGAGAGCTTTTTATAGTGGACAGAACCCCGGTTTACGGGGTCGCGAGAGACATATACGGCAATATATCTTTGTTTATGCCCGAAGAAGAGGCGGGCGCTATTATAAGGGACGGCCTTAACACCGCGAGCCTCGAATCGGCATATAATAATATTGTGGAGCTGATGATTCCGGGAGAGTTTCTAAAAGGCGAAGATATAAGCGTAAAAACCGGGGCTAACAAAAACGGCATAAAAAATCTTAAATTTCCCGACGCTTTTCTTCTGTTCCGGAATTACGCGACATATTCGGCGGTTTTAAGATTCGCGAACCCTCTCTTGGGAGAGGACGGAAATATAGACACAAATCAGGTTTTTATCGGCGAGCTTTTTAAACTATTGAATTTCAACATAGAAAATTCCGGTCCGCCGCGTTCAGACAGGAACGGCATAATATTCTCGGACAGACGGACCTCGGTAAGATTTCACGGCGACGGCCTGATTATATATAACGGCGGGATACATCTGTCGAAGTTTCTGGGTTACGGAGCGGCGCGGCGCTATACGTTTTACGATAAAATAAAGGCGGCGAGCGTTTTTGCGGGGAGGCTTCCCCCCGAGCTTACGGGAAACGTAAGCGGCCTTTACCTGACCGGTATAAGTTCGAAAGGGGAGGAGTCGCTGACGTTTACTTTCGGTTACTACTACGGGGGAATCGGCATAAAAATCAACGGCGGCCGCGACGGGGTCATTATAGAAACGGACGGAAACAATATAACCGAAGTGAGGATAAATTCGCTTAACGTCAGCGCGAATCCGAGTCCGGACAATATAATAAAAAACAGGAACCCCATTTTGGAGCTGGGCATAATCGACGGCATGATTTCAAGGGAGACGGAAGAGAACGGCATAGAAGAGACCGCCGAAAAATATAAATTGGCATATGACAAAATTCAAGATAAATTTATTGTAAACGAGTTCGAGCCGGTATATAATATAGATTACAGCCGGAACGCCGGCTTACCCGTCGCGGCGGAGCGGGAGTTAAGATAAGATTATTTAAGAAGAGAGAAGAAAATAAATGGATGCGAAAAACACGAAGACGATAGTTATAGTTTTGCTTTTGCTCGCCAATATGTTTTTTGTCTATAATATAATATCGCTTAAAATCAGTTCCGAGAACATTCCGTCGGAGATGATAGACGACGCGGCGAATATTCTCGCGAAGAACGGGTTCATAGCCGACAAGAGCAAAATCCCCGCAAGAAAACCCGCGGCCGTTTTATACGAGGGAATATATTCGGAGGCCGCCCTTGCGGACATAGTAAAGGACTTTTCGGGAATTACGGACGAGGAGTTCGGGGAAGCCGTGGACATATACGTTCCCGCGGGCATATCGTATACCGCGGGGGATTACAGGTTTATATTTTCGGAGACGGATTATTTTAACATAAGCATAAGCGAAAGCTTATATATCGGTTCTGAGGAGACCGAAGCGAAAGAAGAAGAAATACGGGAGAGCCTGTCTGCCGTCGCCGGGAACGGACAGGATAAAATAAACGACGGCGCGGCGAGGAAAACCGAGAAAATAATCAGAGATTTTATAAGAAAGCGCGATAATCAGGACGTCAGGTTAAATTTCGACGTGATAAAAACGGAACGGTCCGGAGATTTGGAATACGTCTGGATAAACCAGACGGCGGACGGAGTACGGGTCGATTCGCACATCGTTTACGTTGAGATAAGGGACGGCGCCGTAAAATATTTTTCGGGAAGATGGTATTTCGGGGAACTGACGATAGTCGCGAGGAGACCGCCCCTGCTCGATTCGGTGAATATATTATTCAAGAGCGCGGAAGCCGACGGGAATATAATTCAGGGCGGCGACAGACTCGCGGAAATGGAGACCGAATACCACGTCATGAGACACGGCGCGGGGGGGGAATTTTATATCGTTCCGTCGTGGAGGCTCGTGTTCGAAAGCGGCAGGACGTTTTCCTACAACATGATAACGGGCTCCAGATACTAAAAAAGTTTAAAAAAAGTTATCAGAAAATTTATATTATTGCGGTATAATATTGTGTTAAAGATATTTATAGATATAAAATTATGAATTAGCAGAAATAACAAAGGATAATATTTGAAAAAAACGTCAAAAATAGAAATACATAAAAATTATTACAAAACACACAAAACAAGGACATACAGATATTCGTCATCAAAGTAAAAGTAATAAAATAATAAAGAGGTGCAGATTTTTAAAGATGGAAAAAATCATAATTAACGGCGGGAGACCCCTTTTCGGGGAAGTTGAGATAGGCGGCATGAAGAACACGGCCGTCGCCGTAATAATGGGAAGCCTTTTAATCGAAGACAAATGCGTTATAGAGAATCTTCCGGACATAAGCGACGTCGCGACGTCTTTCGCGATACTCAAAAGTATGGGCGCGTCCGTCAGACAAATAAATAAGACTACTTACGAAATAGACAACACGAGGACAAAGGGCGGGATATCGCCGCCAGAATTAGTAAGGAAGATGAGAGCGTCGTATTATCTCCTCGGGGCGGAGCTCGGCAGGTTTAACAAGGCAAGGGTAGCCCCTCCCGGAGGGTGCTGGTTCGGAGACCGGCTTATAGACCAGCATATAAAAGGGTTTGAGCATTTGGGCGGAGTATTCAGGATATCAGACACGGGCCATTACGCCGCCGAAGCTCCGAACGGACTCAAAGGAACGGATATCCTTCTGGACTGCCCGAGCGTCGGGGCGACTATAAATATTATACTCGCGGCGGTAAAAGCCGAGGGAACGACTCTTATTGAAAACGCGGCGAGAGAACCGCACGTAATCGACCTTTCGATTTTCCTGAACAAGTGCGGAGCGAACATATCGGGAATGGGTACGAATATTATCAAAATAAAAGGCGTGGAAAAGCTTCACGGCTGCGCGTACACTATACTGCCCGACATGATAGAAGCCGGAACTTACATGGCAATCGCGGCGGCTACCGGCGGAAGCCTCAGGATAAAGAACGTAATCCCCAAGCATCTTGAATCCATAACGGCTAAATTTATAGAGATGGGCATTTCAGTCGAGGAATTTGACGATTCGGTCATAGTGAGCAGGGTAGGAGAAATAAACAGCGTTAATATAAAGACGCAGCCTTATCCCGGCGTGCCTTCGGACATGAACGCGCCGATGTGCGTGCTTCTCTGCCTGGCTAACGGCGTAAGCTCCATAACCGAAGGGATTTTCGATAACAAATACAGGTACTGCGACGAACTGCAAAGAATGGGCGCGGCCATAAAAGTCAACGGCAGAGTCGCCACAATCGAGGGAAAAGGCGTTTTAACTGCGACCGTTGTAAAAGCGGTGGATTTAAGGGCCGGCGCGGCGCTGGTTACGGCGGCGCTTGCGGCCAGGGGCAAAACCGAGATAGAAGATATATATTGGATAGAGCGCGGCTACGAGGATATCGTAAACAAGCTTAAAAAAGTCGGGGCCGATATAAGAAAGATAGATATCCCCGACGGTTATAAATACGAGAAAGCCAATTAGTCAGTTACTTTTCTTTTTGCGAAAAAAGAAAAGTAACCAAAAGAAAAACGTTCAACTCTGTAAATTTTATAGTCTTATAAAAAGGTTTGAAGGGGTTCAAGGGGAAACTTTCCTTAAAAGTTTCCCCTTAATAAATTAAAAAAATCAGGAGAGTAAAAACATGCTTGAAAACACAATCAAAGAATCCGTCGGGATGATAAGAGAAAAGGCGGGAGAAAACGGTAAAGTTATAGTTCTTGTGAGCGGCGGGGTTGACTCTATGGTTACCGCCGCGCTTTTATTGAAAGCTCTGCCGGCGGATAATATTTACGCGATTTACGTAGACCACGGATTCATGCGGAAAAACGAGAGTGATTTTGTTTACTCCCATCTGAAAAAGCTGGGATTTAAGAACGAAAATCTTTTAAAAATCGACGCGGGCGATAAATTTATAGAAGCCGTCGCGGGGATTATTGACCCTGAAGAAAAACGCAGGATAATCGGCGGTTTGTTTATCGAGGTCGTGAGAGAAGCCGCGGACGGGTTCAATCTCGATTACGACGGGACTTTTATAGCGCAGGGAACGCTTAAACCCGATTTGCTCGAGAGCGCGAACCCCGACTTGGGCAAAGACGAATCTGAAAGAATCAAGACTCATCACAACGACGTAGACATAGTGAGAAAAGCGCGCGCGAAAGGTCTGATAATCGAGACGAATTATAACTGGTATAAAGACGACGTCCGGAAAGTCGCGAGGATTTTGGGTATAGACGAAGCGGTCGCGTCGAGACAGCCGTTTCCGGGTCCCGGACTCGCGGTAAGAATCATGGGAGAGGTAACCCGGGAAAAACTCGCTCTGATTCGCGAGGCGGACGCGATCGTCCGCGAGGAACTGGACGCGCTAGAGAAAGAAAATAAACCCGACCAGTATTTCGCAGTTCTGACAGACTCGCTCTCCGTGGGAATAAATAACGGAATCAGGAAATATTCGCCGGTAATCGCGGTTCGCGCCGTTGCGACGGACGATTATATGACCTGCGGGTACGCTATGCTGCCGCATGAGGTTCTCAATCGTATATCTTCAAGAATAACGAGCGAAGTCGAAGGAGTGAGCCGCGTGGTTTACGATATAACAAACAAACCTCCCGCGACAATCGAATGGGAGTAGGGGCGGTCATTGTTCGTCCGCGACGTATCGCCGACGCCGGATTTATTTCGTAGGGCGCGGCGACCCCGACGCGCCGGGGATTCCAAAACAAAAGAGCGGGAAACTTTCCCGCTCTTTTATGCCGATTTTATTTATTTTAAATTATCTTTTTACCCTGATTTTTCTTGCCGTCGCAAACGCCGCCGCGGCGACTAAAGCGAGTACAAGAATAATCGCGAGCGAGTCGCCCGTCGGAGCCGGAAGCTTTTCGCCTTCGTCACCGCCGCCGCCTTCGCCTTCGCCGCCAACTGCTTCACCGCCGCCGGTTTCACCGCTTCCGCCGTCTATAACAACCGGAGGAGCGGGAGGGGCTGGAGGAGCCGGAGGAGGAGGAGGCTGCGCGAACGACGTTCCCTGATTGAACACGAGAGCCGCGAAGTTTATGCCGCCCGCCGGAAATTCCACCGTGAATACGTTAACGCCCGCTTCAAGGTCAACGACCGCGACGTCGTACAAACCATAGTCCGCCCAACCGTTTTCTTCGATAACGGGAGCGCCGGCTAATTCGGCGTTCGCATACACGTTAAGAGGAGTTTCCGCGCCGTCTCCCGAGCTTGCCCAGACGCTGACGGCGTACTGACCCGCTTCGGGAACTATGACCGTGTACTGAACCCATTCCGCAGGTATAAATTCATCGTCCGGATTCGTCCATTCGCCGCTTGTCCATGCGACCGCGCCGATATCCCCGAGCCCGGGAACGTCGATTTCGCCCTCGGTCTGAGGACCCGTGAAACCTTCGAAATATTCGGGTCTGAAAGTAAACGCGCCGTCGGCGGTCCATGAGTCGTCGCTGAACCATGAAGATTCAACGCTGTGGAAATCGTAGGTAAATTCGTGGAAGCCGTCGTTGTCAAACTCGACTGCCTTAACGACGGTCGTTCCGTCGCCGATAACGTTAAGAACGTACGGATTGGTGTCGAAAGGCGCGATAAACAGCATACGCGAGAAGTTTAAGCCTCCGTCGGGAAATTCGACTCTTATAACCTGATTGCCCGCTTCAAGGTTAACCGTTCCCGCGTCGAAGAACGCATAGTTGCCCCAACCGCCTGTCGGCGTTACGGCTACGGACGCAATTTTTTCTTCGCCGATATAGAAATCTACGTCGCCGCCGCTTCCGCCCGAACCCGCTCTTACGACAAGCAGATATTCGCCGCCCTGTTCGACGTGTACAGTATAAGAGACATATTCGCCCGCGTCTATCCAGCCGACGTTGTCCGCTTCTGTCTGCGGCCCGCCGAGTTCTTCCATTTCGGGTCTCGCTTCGTAGTTTCCGTCGTTATTGTCGAGCCAGCCGTCCGCATCGAAGTCAACGGCTCTGATAACGCTGAACGCGCCGCCGATAACTTTATCCGCCGGTTCGTAAACATACTCCGGACCCGCGGTCGGTTCGAGGACAGATTCGGTAAGTACAGCGTTTACTACCGATATACTTTCCCAGTAATTATTCGACCAGCTGCCGATAAAAATATTCGCCTGAGTTCCGGAAGCTATAAAATCGTTCCAGCTGTCAAAAGCCGTAAGGTCCGCTATGAGAATATTGCCGTCGACGTAAGCCGCGCCGCTCAGCTGGTCCCACCAGTTCGCGTCGCTCTGTAAAATAAATTCGAGACCCGCGTCTATGTCTTCGCTGAACTCGACATAGAGAGATTTCGCCGCCTTTAAAGTTTCCAGGTCGAGACCGGTCTCGACGCCGTCTCTGCCGTTCGTAGCCCAGCCCGAAATACCGGGATCTGAGAAAAAGTTAAAATCCCCGAGCGAAAACCCGTCCGGAGCGTCCGCCGAGACTGCGAGGGGAGTAAGTAAAGCCATCGTCAAAGAGAGGATAACAAGAATTGAGATACCGCGTGAAAAGTTCTTCATTAATTTTCTACCTCCAAAAAATAAAAATTATAAAAATACACAGTTTGTATTACATTTATATATGATTATACAACAAGTTTTTAAAAATTGCAACAGTTTTTTTGAATTTTTTTTAACTTTATATAAATTTTTTTATATAAAAATCATTGACTTTATTATTGTTTGATGTTAAAATAATATGATGTCATTAATTTTCAGCTGAAAAGAGAGGATTTTTTGAGCATGAGCGATTGGAATAAAAGCAGGTTTAAAACCGCCGAAATAGAATTCGGCGACGATTCGGCTCCTGACGAACGGAAATCCTCGCCCATAAAAAAACTCTATGATTTCTTCGGTTCTGAACCGGAACCGTCAAATCAAACAAATCAAAATAATCCGGGAGTGTACGCGAATCAAATAAATCAGGCGCAAACCCCGGAGAAAAAAAGCAGGAGTTACTCCTATGATTTGGACGGCGGGGTTTTGATTACCTGCAAAATCGAAGAATGGGGGAGAGGCTTTACTCTCTTCGGCGATTTTATCAGAGACGCTAAAAAATATTATAAAAAAACCTGCGTAAACGCGAATTATATATATTTTTTTTCCTATCGTCCAATGTACAGGGAGCTTAATCATGAACAGCTGTGCTGGTATTTATTCTGGCGTTCGAGAATACGCGAGGGAATATATTTAAAGACCGGACTGTCTTATATTTTTTTGTATCTGTACGAACAAATTAACCTTTCGGATATAATCGGACCTGAAAAAGTTTACGCGAATATCATAAAAATCTGGAATAATTACAGAATCGAATTTCCCCGTATAGACAAGTATATCGCGGAATGGCTCGCGGATTTTTCGTTCGTTCACAAATTAAAAATCAATCTCAACGACGACGGGATATCTGATATTCTAACAGATATTATAAATATAGTGACTATTCCCGAGGTTTATATCAGAGAGGATTTTTTCAGGGCTGAAGCAAACACCGGCTTTATCATAAAAAATATGGCGATGCACGACTATAAAAAAAGCAAGTTTTACAACGAAAAGAATCAGGAGTTCTTCGACCTGCATATTTACGGGATTCTCCACTCCGTTTTGTCAAGCCCCGGGTTCGACGATATTATAAAAAAAGAAACGGAGAACGGGGTAACGGTCAAGACGACGCGCGAAAGTTTTATGGGAGCGGTGTGTATATTCGAACACAAAAAAAGAATAACGGTCGAATATAAAAATCTATACAAGAACTTTTATATAAGGCAATGCGTAACGGATACGGTCAGATACGCCGAAAACGCGGTCAGGGATTATTTAGGCATAAAATCAAGACTGAACGTTTCGGGATTTCCCGAGGAACTGAAAAAAATCATAGACGAATATAAAAATAAATATCTGATTGCCGTTAAGCCTCAAAAGATTTCCGTAAATAAAAAGAAAGGCAAAAGAGAAGAGCCGGAAGAAATCCCGGAAGTCATAGAATTTAACCCGAATATAGAAACCGCGTCCGAAATAGAGAAATCGTCGTGGGATACGACGTTCACCCTTGTCGAGCTGCAGGAAAATTCAGAGATTAAAATAGACGACGGCGAATTTATAGAAATCGACACGGGAGATTCGGAAGAAGATATTTTCGACGTTCTGGAGAGTATCGAATTAGCAGAGGCGGCAGAACCGGCAGGATTGACGGATATGGAAAGATTTATCGCAAGTCTGACGGAAGAAGAACGTTACGCCCTTGAAGCGCTGATTGACGCGAAAGCTCAAAATAAAAGCTTTGATGTTTTATGCGGGGAGTTTTTGAGCGGAAGCAACGGTAAAATGCTGGAGTCTGTGATTGATTATATAAATATAAAGGCGATGGATTTTACCGGGGATATAATATTCGATACGGCAAACCGGGAGATTCCGGAGGATTACAGAGAGGAGATAGAGGAGGGGTTGAAAAAATAATGACCGGGAGTGAAAACATAAAAGATATAAGCGAGCCGAAAATTCCGAGAAGAATACTCGGCGCGCT
Source organism: Oscillospiraceae bacterium (assembly GCA_009777355.1). Lineage (GTDB taxonomy): Bacteria > Bacillota > Clostridia > Oscillospirales > WRJC01 > WRJC01. The sequence continues at coordinate 38,122 of WRMA01000004.1, forward strand.
GCTTAATTCGGTCGGGGCCGGGGTCGTTCCCCGGTTCGGTCTGGAATATATCGCAATCGGCAGAAAAGACGAAATAAACGCTTTCACGTCCGATTTGGATTTTATATCGGACGGGGGCAGCTCGTTCAGGTTTATTATCGGACGTTACGGCAGCGGCAAAAGTTTTCTGCTGCAGCTGGTCAGGAATCATTGCCTTGAACGGGGATTTATCACGGCCGATGCGGATTTGTCGCCGGAGAGAAGACTGTCGGGAACTAATAAACAGGGGTTGGCGGTATATAAAGAGCTCGTATCGAATCTCGCCGCGCGTTCTTCCCCCGACGGAAACGCCCTTATGCAGATTATCTCGCGCTGGCTCTCCGAACTCCAGACGAAAATAATCTCCGAGAAAAAAATCGCCCTCGATTCGAAAGAGCTTGAAATAGAAATGTCGGCGGAGATTCTGAAGATTTCACATTCTCTCGAAAATCTCGTCTGCGGGTTCGATTTCGCGTCGGTGATATTGAAATATTATATCGCGTATAAAAACGGGGAAGAGGATATAAAAAGCGCCGCGCTGAGATGGCTGAGGGGAGAGTATAACACAAAAACGGAGGCTCGCGCGGATTTGGGGGTCGGAACGGTAATAGACGACCTGAACTGGTATGATTTTATAAAGCTTCTGGCCGTTTTCGTGAGAAAAATAGGCTATAAGGGATTGATTGTCTTTATCGACGAGTGCGTTAATTTATATAAAATCACTAATAAGATATCGAGGGAAAATAATTACGAGAAGATTTTGTCTATGTTTAACGACACTCTCCAGGGAAAGGCCGAAGGGCTGGGGATATTTATGGGAGGAACCCCGCAGTTTCTGGAAGATAACAGAAGGGGGCTCTACAGTTACGAGGCCCTGAAGTCGAGACTGACCGAGGGCAGGTTCTTTTCCCGGGATTCAAAATATAAAAACCTCATGGGACCGGTAATAAGACTGGAGAGACTTTCTGACGACGAGATTTTCGCCCTCGCTATGAGAATAGACATACTCCACAGGACATACTACGAATATGAGAAAAAAATCGGAGAAAATAATATTCTGGAGTTTCTGAAAGTATATATGCAGAGGGTCGGGTCGGCGTCTTTTATCACTCCGAGGGAAATAATACGGGATTTTTTGACCGTTCTGGATATTTTGTATCAGAACCCGGAAGCCGGTTTCGATGAAATATTAACGAAAGAAGAGAAAAAATTTACGCAGTCTTCACAAAATCCCCCGGACGCCGCAAAGGAAGAGGAGGAAAACCGGGAAGAACAAGAGGAAACGGAGGCAGTAAAAGCCTTTGAAGTTAAATTTGAGGATATAGAAATCTGATTTTACAGCGAAATTTTAATAAAATCTTTAATAAATAGTAAAATAAATAGAAAAATAATTAATTTGTATTGACATTATCGAAAAGATTAGATAAAATAGTAATGTTGTATATATTCTGAGTTTTACGGCTTTATTAAATTAAATATATGAAATATTAAATTATAAAATATAAAAATTGAATAAAGTACAAAATTTGGACCTGCAATAAATATTTAAAATAAACAGGGAGGTGCATATTTTGCTTACTGAGATAATCGCCGCGGTTGCGGCCTTGATAGCCGGTATAGTAGCCGGAGTGTTCATAGGAATCAGGCACAGGAAAAAATTTGCGGAATCTGAAATCGGTTCGGCCGAGGCCGAAGCCAAAAGAATAGTAGGCGACGCGTTCAAAACGGCGGAGACGAAGAAAAAGGAAGCCCTGCTCGAGGCGAAAGAAGAAATTATAAAAATGAAAAACGAGGCGGACAGGGAGCTCAAGGAACGCAGGGGCGAAATAACGAAACTGGAGAGGAGAATCTCTCAAAAAGAAGAGTCTTTGGAGAAGAAAATCGAGTCGCTGGACAAAAAAGACGAGAATATAACCAAAAAAATGAACGAGATAACGGCGCTTGAAACGGAAATCCGGAAGAAAATCGAAAGCCAGGACAAGATACTGCAGGAAATATCGGGCTTTACGCAGGAACAGGCGAAGAAACTGCTTCTTGAAAAGGTCGAAGCCGAGCTCCAGCACGAAACCGCGATGAAAATATCCGAATACGAACAGCAGTTCAAAGACGAAGCGGATAAAAAAGCGAAGAGTATTTTATCCCTCGCAATACAGAGATACGCGTCGGACTATGTTTCGGAGGCGACGGTTTCGGTCGTTCCCCTGCCTAACGACGAGATGAAAGGCAGGATTATAGGACGCGAGGGAAGAAACATAAGAACAATCGAGACTCTGACGGGGGTGGATTTGATTATCGACGACACCCCCGAGGCTATAACCCTGTCGTCGTTCGACCCGGTAAGGAGAGAGGTCGCGAGACTCACTCTCGAGAAGCTCATTCTCGACGGACGCATACACCCGGCAAGAATCGAGGAGATGGTGAACAAGTCGAAAAGGGACGTCGACGGCATAATAAAAACCGAAGGGGAGAGGTCGACGTTCGAGACGGGAGTCCACGGCATAAACCCCGAGCTTATAAGGCTTCTGGGGCGGCTTAAATACAGGACGAGCTACGGGCAGAACGTTTTGGCCCACTCTATCGAAGTGTCGCATCTGTCGGGGATAATAGCGGGCGAGCTTAAAGCCGATATAAACATGGCTAAGCGCGCGGGGCTGCTCCACGATATAGGAAAGGCGATGACCCACGAGGTCGAGGGCTCGCATATACAAATCGGACTCGACATAGCCAAAAAATATAAAGAGAACAAAGATATAATCCACGCCATCGAAGCCCATCACGGAGACGTGGAGCCTCAGACGATTACGGCTATTATAGTTCAGGCCGCGGACGCGATTTCGGGAGCGAGACCGGGAGCGAGACGCGAAAACCTGGAGAATTATATAAAACGTCTGGAAAAACTCGAGGAAATCGCGAACTCGTTCGCGGGAATCGAGAAATCGTATGCGATACAGGCGGGAAGAGAAGTGAGGATTATAGTGAATCCGGAGGAAATCAACGACGACGGCATGCTGTTCCTCGCGCGCGGCATAGTGAAGAAAATCGAAGACGAGCTCGAATATCCGGGGCAAATCAAAATACACATGGTCAGGGAGAGCAGGATTATAGATTACGCGAGATAGGTGGCGTTTTATGCGCGTATGCGTAGGGGCGGCCATTGGCCGTCCGTCTGAAAAAAGTTGATTTTGCGGACGCGCAATGCGCGCCCCTACAATCAGATTTTAATTCAGCAAAAAGTCTTTTATTAAAAATTGAGATAAAATAGACCGGATTGATAGGGCGGGGGGTTGCTCCCGCCGTATTTGCGGTGTGGTAAAATTTATGAAGTATATTAATATTTTGTGCGTCGGCGATATAATCGGTCCGCCGGGGGTCGAATTTATAAAGAAAAATCTATGGAGACTGAGAAAAGAGAATAATATAGACTGCGTCGTCGCGAACGGAGAAAATTCGGCTAACGGCAACGGCATAGATTCGAAGTCCGCGACGTCGGTTTTCGAATCGGGGGCGGATATTATAACCACGGGTAACCACGTCTGGCGCAAAAACGATTTCCATAATTTTCTCGACGGGAACAAATTCGTCCTGCGTCCGGCGAATTATCCGGCGGTATGCCCGGGTTTGGGCTATAATATTATTAATATATCCGGATATAAAATTTTGTTCATAAATCTTCTCGGCACGATTTATATGGAGCCGGGGCTGGAATCGCCGTTCGTTACGGCGGACCGGATATTTATCAGAGAGAAAGACGCTTACGATTTTGCGGTTATAGATATCCACGCGGAGGCGACGAGCGAGAAGAACGCTTTAGCGAGATATATAGACGGGAAGAATTTGAGAGCCGGAATAATATTCGGAACGCACACCCACGTTCAGACGTCCGACGAGAAAATCTTAAAGAACGGCGCGGGATATATAACGGATTTGGGAATGACGGGTTCGCCGGATTCTATTCTCGGCGTGAAAAGCGAGAATATAATACAGAAATTTCTAACGAAAATGCCGGTCAGGTTCGAAGTTTGCGAAAGCGGTCAGGAAATTCAGGGAATTATATGTAAAATAGATACGGGAAATTTTAAATGCGCCGAAATTAAACGAATAAATTTTACAGAAGTTTAAATTATTTTAAATTATTTTGTTATTTGTCGTCTAAAAAAGTCCTGTATAATATATAAATATAGAATTTTTATATTTAATTTATAAACGGGGGATAAAAATCATGGATGTAATTCTTAAAGTGTCGTCGAAATCGAATCCTAATTTAGTGGCGGGAGCGCTCGCGGGTAAAATCAGGGAAACGGGGAGAGCGCAGCTTCAGGCAATCGGAGCGGGAGCGATAAACCAGGCGATAAAAGCCGTCGCGATTACGCGCATCATATTTGAAAACGCGGAACCGGAAACAGATTTGATTTGTATTCCGTCGTTTGCGGACCTGACGATAGACGACCAGGTCAGAACGTCTATAAAACTAGTCGTAGAACCCAGATAATCCCAAAGTTTTATTCGTTTTTTTGTCTTACTTTTTTTTCGCAAAAAAAGTAAGTAAAATAAAAAAATCAAAAAAAGGAGGAGATATTATCATAAGCGTTGAAACGGACGACGCCGTAATTATAGAAAAAGTTTTGTCGGGCGACGTCAATTCTTTCGAAATAATAGTAAAAAAATATGAAAAAATGATATATAATCTCGCGTTTACAAAAACGCGGAGCAGAGAAAACGCTCTTGATATATCTCAGGAATGTTTTCTTCGGGCGTATAAAATGCTTAGAAGTTACAGGACGGACAGCGCTTTCTCGACATGGATTTACAGAATATGCCAAAATTTGATTTTTGATTTTTACAGAAAAGAGAAAAAAATAAAGACCGTTTCTCTGTCGGGTTACGGTGAGGACGAAGAGAAAGAGACCGAAATAGCCGATACTTCGGGAGAGCCGTCGGAGAATATTATACGGGCGGAGAGAATCGAAAAAATCAGGGAAATTATAAACGCGCTGCCGGACGATTTACGCGAAATTATAATTTTGAGGGATTTCAGGGATATAAGCTACGCGGATATCGCGGAAATGCTCGACATAGAAATCGGCACGGTTAAGAGCCGTCTTAACAGAGCGAGAGAGAAGCTGAAAAATTATATAATAAAAAATAACCCGAACGGCGAACTTTTTTGATTTAGGCGAGTCTAATAATATAAAAATAATTGATGAACGGAGGCGGTCGGTTTGCCTGAAAAATTAAATATTTGCGGGGAAGTTAAATTCATGGCGGACGAATATCTCCGCGGCGAATTAGGTTTATTGAAAGAAAGCGATAAAATTTTTATAGAAGAGCATATACTCGAGTGTAAAGACTGTCTCGAATATATAGAAAACGAGAGAAAATATCTCGAAGAAATCAAGCTTGCGGAATATATCCCGGATATCGATATAGCGGGAATCGTTATGGATAAGATAATAGGCGGAGTTATGGCTATAGATAAGCCGAGGAGAAAAAGATTCATCCCGGTGGGATTAATGTCCGCGGCGGTTATCGTTATATTGTTCGCGGCGGTATCGAGAGGCGGGCTCATGAATATTTTTATACGGGGCGACAATAATATTAATGATTTAAACGCGGCGAACGAAAGGAGTTACGGAGGAGAGTATGGGGGAAGTCCTGAAATTGCACGCTTTAATCTTGACGTAGGCGGCGGCTTTGACGAAAACACGGAAGCTGAAGAAGATTTCGACGCCGCGGCGGACGTTTGGAACGACGACTCTCCGCCTCAGCCGGCGCTCAGGGCGGCGGGGGAATATATCCCCGCGGAAGCCGTCGCGCAGTCAATCTTCGGCTCCCATGAGGTCGACGAGTATATATATCGTAATTTCGGTCTTACGGAAGATGATTTCTACGCGTATTATTTCGTCGGGGGGAACGGAGAAAATAATACTGATATTATAAGAAATATCGATGTCTATGCGGGCGGCGGAGAAGAACGGGCGCGTTTCGTCGATATAATAGCGAAAGGCGACGAGGAAACGCTGGTCAGAAACGCATTTGACAATTATATTTACGTCAGCGAGATATTAATAAAAAATCAGGACGGGGAATATATAGCGGTCGTGTACTGGTTTAATTGAAAATTAAAAAAAGAGGTAATATATGGCGTCATATAAAAAGAGCAGGGTAAACGAAGAAATGCTGCGCGAGACGTCGCAGATTATACGGACGGTCAAAGACCCGAGGGTGAACTCGGGTTTCGTGACCGTGACGCACTGCGACGTGAGCGGCGATTTGAAATTCGCGAAGATTTACTACAGCGTTATGGACGGGGACGCTTCGGAAGTAAGAAAAGGGCTGATTTCGGCGAAAGGCTATATAAGGCGGGAAATAGCGTCGAGGCTGAATTTGAGAAACACCCCGGAGCTTACTTTTATACCGGACGAATCGATCGAACGGGGCGCGAAAATCACGAAGATTATAAAAGACATGAATCTGCCGGAGCTTCCGGAATTTGAGAAAACGCAGGGAACGGATTTATGAGTAAATCTATAAGTTTAGGCGAACTCGCGGAGAAAATCCTCGATATTAGATTCGATAATATTTTGATTGTGTGTCATATAAACCCGGACCCCGATACCCTCGGGTCGGCTCTGGGTTTGAAATATATATTAAAAGAATTCGGCAGAAAATCCTATATAGTCTGCGATTCCAAAGTAAATGAGAGAATCTGCGGATATTTTGATATTTCCCGGGAAATAGACCTGGATATAATCGAAAAATCGGGATTTACCCCGGATTATACCGTCTGCGTCGATACGGCGTCAATCGGTCAGACCGGCCGTTACGGGGATATTTATAAAATAGATTTGGTTATAGACCATCACTATACCAATACTTTTTACGGCGGGCAGACCTATCTCGACGAAAAAGCCGCCGCGGCGGGCGAGATTATTTTCAAACTCGCGAAAAAATTAAATCTCGAAATAACCCGGGAGTTCGCGAAGTATATATACTGCGCGATAATATGCGACACGGGTTCCTTTAAATATCCTTCGGTAACGCCCGGAACTTTGACGGCGGCGGCGGAGCTTATATCGACGGGGTTTGATTTCGCGAAATTGAACCGGCTTATATTCCAGAATAAGACCCTGGAGCAAATCAGACTGGAGAAACTGGCCTATGAATCGCTGGAATTTTTTGCGGACGGTAAAATAGCCGTCGTCGTGCTGACGAACAAATCGAGAGGAAACGCGGGGCTTTCGGGGATAGAACTCGACGAGACGACCGATATGCCCAGGATTATAGAGGGAGTCGAAGTCGGGGTAAGAATACATGAGATTGAGAGCGATATAAATAAAATTAAAAAATATAAAGTTTCTCTGCGTTCAAACGATTATGTGAACGTCGCGGAGATTGCGCTGGCGTTCGGCGGCGGAGGACATATGCGAGCGGCGGGGTTCAGATACGGCGGAGAGATTGACTCGCTAATAAATTCGCTTGTCGGGAAAACGGAGAGATGTTTGCTATGAATATAAACGGCGCGCTGAATTTAAATAAACCCGGGGGGAAAACGTCTCACGATATGGTCTGTTTCGCGAGGCGTCTGTTCAGCGTGAAAAAAGCCGGGCATGCCGGAACTCTCGACCCTATGGCGACGGGGGTTCTCCCGGTGCTCATCGGAAGCGCGACGAAATTGTCCGATTTGCTCTCGGGGAACGGCAAAGAATACAGAGCCGTTTTAAGGCTCGGCATGACGGCCGATACGATGGACGTAACCGGAAATATAACGGGCGGATATAGTTTGCCTTTGCCGGATTTTGAGGAAGTGAAAGAAGTCGCCGGAAGCTTTACCGGGGAAATTCTGCAGATTCCTCCGGTTTACAGCGCGATTAAATTAAAGGGCAGAAAACTTTATGAATACGCGAGGGAGGGTATAGAGATAACGCCCGAGCCGCGCAGGGTGAATATATATTCGCTGACGTGCGAAGAAACGGATAATCCGGGGGATTATATATTAAATATAGAGTGTTCAAAGGGAACTTATATCAGGTCGCTTTGCCACGATATAGGCGTAAGGCTGAAATGCGGCGGGGTTATGGCGGGGCTGGAGAGAACTCGCGCGGGGAGTTTTGATATAAAAGAATCGTTTACCCCGGAAATTTTAGAGAAATATAAAACGGAACGCGGAGAAGAAGGGCTCGCTTCGCTGATTATTCCCTGCGAGGACATATTGAAAAATATAACAAGTAAAAAAATAATACTGGACGGGTTCTATTCGAGGCTTGCGAAGAACGGCGCGGAAATCTATCTGCGCAAACTAAAATTAAACGCCGGGGATTTTGAACCCGGCGATAAAATTTTGACGTATGATTATAATAATATTCTTTTTGCGCTGGGAGAAATCAGGGATTATCCCGACGGTCGCGCGTGCAAGCCGGTTATTTTCGCGCGCTAAAAAAACAGCCTTCTCTTGCGCGCCCTCTCGAATTCTATTCCCTCTCCCCGGAACGCGTATTCTTTTACGTCGATTTTAACCAGAATTATGTCGTCGCCTATCTTTTCTATGCTGTCCCACAGAATAACCAGGCTTTTACTCCGGACAAAACCGAAAAGCCTGCCGTCGCACGGAACGATAATCGAAATAAGCCTGCCGCTGACTATGTCGACCTCGACGTCGTCGACGCAGCCCAGCTTTCGTCCGTCGCAGATATTTATGACTTCCTTGTCTCGCAAATCATTTATGCAGCATCCCATTTTCTTTTTTACGGGGAAAACTTTTGAGGAAAGTTTTCCCCGCTCCCCTTTCAAACCTTTTTAATAATTATAATATAATGCAGATTAGACCTCCGCTGCCTTCGTTTATTATTCTCTCGAGGGTTTCGGATAATTTTTCCCGCGCGTCCATAGGCATATGCGCGAGTTTCGTGTGCAGCCCTTCGTTTACGAGTTCGTGCAGACTCTTGCCGAACATATTGGATTCCCAGATTTTCTTCGGGTCTTCCTCAAATTCGTGGAGTAAAAATTTCACGAGTTCCTCAGATTGCTTCTCAGTGCCGACAATCGGCGAAACCTCCGTTTCGATATTGGCTTTTATCATATGGATTGACGGAGCGGACGCTCTTAACTTTACGCCGTAACCTCCGGACTGCTTGACTATTTCCGGTTCTTCGAGAGTTAAGTCTTCTATGTCGGGGGTTACTATGCCGTAGCCGAACTCGTTGACTTCTTTCAGCGCGGCCTCTATTTTCGCGTATTCTTTTTTGACGACCGATAATTCGCCCATGAGCTTTATGAGCGACTGCTCGTCGGGGATTTCAAATCCGGTCTGGTCCCCGAGGATTTTATAGAATAGTCCGTCTATCAGCTTAATCTCGAGATGAGCCGTGCCTTCGCCGAGATTTACGGAGTCTATTTTCGCGTTCAGTATATTTTCGTTTTCGTTCAATTCTTTAAACGAGTTCTTTATTTCCCCGACTTTCTCTATTCTTTCGGCGCAGTCGAGAATCGACTGGTTTATCGATTTATAAAGCCAGTGGGTTTCGTCGAGAGCCCCGAGCCACGACGGCGCCGTCACTTCGATTTCTTTTATCGGGAACTCGAATAAAACCAGTTCGATAATATTTTTTATGTCTTCGTCGGTCAAATCGAGGCAGTCGACGAGAGCGACGGGGACTTTGTATTTTGCCTCGAGCTCGTAAGCGAGGGCGACAGCTTCGTCCGATTCCGGAACGGACGAGTTTAAAATCATAACGAAAGGCTTGTTGATTTGCTTTAATTCTTTTACTACCCTTTCTTCGGCGCCGATATAATTTTCCCTGGGGATTTCGCCTATAGTTCCGTCCGTAGTAACGAGGAAGCCGATTGTCGAGTGGTCGTTTATGACTTTTTTCGTGCCGATTTCGGCGGCCGCGTCGAACGGCATTTCTTTGTCGGACCACGGGGTCATGACCATTCTGGGTTTATCGTCCTCGAAATGACCGATAGCGCCGGGAACTATGTAACCTACGCAGTCTATCATCTTGACTTTGAACGTCGTGTTCTCGCCCAAATCTATTTCGACCGCGTTGTCGGGAATAAATTTGGGTTCCGTAGTCATAACTGTTTTTCCGTTCGCGCTCTGGGGCATTTCGTCCCTCGCGCGTTCTTTTCCGTATTCGTTGACTATATTGGGTAAAACAAGGGTCTCCATAAATTTTTTTATCAGCGTTGATTTGCCCGTCCTGACAGGACCGACGACGCCCGCTCCAGTCAAGTAAAGGCTAAAAAACTTTTTGTAAACATTTTATGAATTTTGTCGAACGGCTTTCATGATATTTTCTAATTCGTCCCTGAATGTGAATCGTATCTCTATTCGGTTAGTTTCGTACACAGAGATTTTTTCGATAAACTCATCAGCCATTTCTTTAGTAAGTTCTGTTAGCGACTGATATTTTAAAAATTTATTATGAATCTTCTGTGTTGCTTCAGACGTATCCTTTCGATTTTTCTGTTCGGATAGTAACGCTTCACGCGCCGCCGTTTGAATTGCTGATTCTTTTTCAAGCATTTCACGTTCCTGTAAATATATTGTCTGGCTAATTTCTTTATTCTTGTAACTCTCATAAAGTTTCCGCTTATTTGCCTGAAGATTTTTTATCTCGCTTTCAAGCTGTAAAGCAGAATTTTCCGTTGAGGTATTCGGCTTATTAATTTTATTCTCAATCATACGGTATAACTTTTCCGTATCTAAAAAAAGATTTATTTGCATTTGCAAAGAAGCCATAACTGCGTCGTTTAAATCGGATTCACGTATTTTGCCGCGCATACAGCCATGTTCATCAGAGTATCTTGCGGTGTCGCAAAAATAAAACGGATAGCTTACACTGCCTTTGTAACGCAATTTATGACCGCATTTCCCACACCGAATTTTTTTATCAAGCGGTCTACTTGATGCTTTTTTTGTCCTGCTGCTTGAATTACCTTTTATCATTCCGGCTACCATATCAAACTGTTCCTGCGTTATTACAGCCGGATGTGAATTTGGGATGCGTATCCATTCTTCTTTAGGTTTGATTATATTTTCGTTGCTTCCTAATTTTTCGGATTCCGACATACCGCCGATAAACGTGCCGGTGTATCTCTCGTCTTTTAATATACGGAATATAGTCGCACTCGTCCAAAGATTTTTGCCTTTGTTTATCTTATTCCAGTTTCTGTTACTCACAGTATTATTTTTATGAGCGGACGGTGTAGGAACTTGCTCGTTATTTAACTTTTCAGCTATTTTAAAAGCATTGTTTCCGTCAAGAGCAAGCTGAAATATTTTTCTGACAACAGCGGCGGCAGGTTCGTCAACAAGAATTTGTCCTTTATCGACATTATCTTTCCTGTAACCGTAAATAGTATGAGCGCTTGCGACTATGCCTTGTTTGATTTTTGTCTGTTTCGCGGATTTTACTTTTTTAGAAATATCCATGCTGTACATTGCGTTTATCATATTACGCACAGGCACATCTATTTCTGCCGTCGCGCCTTTATGACTATTACTGTCGTAATTATCGTTCACAGCGATAAATCTTACGCCGATATATGGGAATATTTGCTCAATATATTTGCTGACTTCAAGATACTGTCTGCCGAACCGCGATAAATCTTTTACTATTATACAACCTATTTCTCCGGCTTTTACTGCTTCCAGCAGACTTTTTATTCCGGGTCTGTTAAAGTTTGTTCCGCTGTAACCGTCGTCAATAAATTCAAGCGTCTGCGCTTCGACAAATTCATCTGACGAGTATATATATTCTTTTATAATTTCCCGCTGACTTGCGATGCTGTTGCTCTCGCCGATATTATTCCCGTCGTCTAACGATAAACGCAGATAATAAGCTATATATTTATTCATGTTTTGCGTTTACCTCCTGTTTTTTATTATCGACATAAGATAATATAAAATCAAATTCATCGCGGTATTTAAAGTGAACTATAACTTTATCATAATCCGCCACTTCAATCCGTTCAATTAGTGCAGAAACCATCTGAGCTGATAAATGCTGCTCGTTTTCAAATTTTCTAAATTCGGCGATACATTTACTTTCGCCTGACAGCATAGAATCCTGCTGTATCTTATTTGATTCTAACAAATCAAGGTCATCCTGCAAAGCGATTCTCTCATCCTCATATTCGGCTTTCATGCTTATATAATCCTGTTCGTTTATAACTCCGTCAACATAATCTTCCCGCAAAGAACTCCTGAAACGCTGATTCTGCTGTAGCTTCCGGTTTATTTCATCAATCTTTTTATCAAGCGTATCGGCTTTTCTTATATAGTTTTGTTCTTTTTTAATATCCCGCATGATTCGGCTTATATCAACGGCAAGGCTGATTTGTTTACTGATATAAGAATATAACGCCGCTTTCAGTTCATCTTCTTTTATAACTTTTTTCGTGCAGCCGTTTCTATCGACTTGCGAGTATACATTGCATACAAATTTAGAATAAACGCTTCCGTCAGCCCGGTAGTGATACCGGCATTGCATAGCAGATTTACAGTCGGCGCAAAAAATCAGACCTTTAAATATGCTTTCATATCTTTGGATATTTTCATTGATTACAATGTCTTTTTTTCGATGTGAGCGAATTTCCTGCGCTTTGTTAAAAACTTCTTTTTCGACAATAGCAGTATGTGTATTTTCGCTGATAATCCATTCGTCACGGAGTTTTTTTATTTTACCGCCGCCGTTAAGAAAATTTGATTTTTCCTTTCCCTGCGCTAAAACTCCTGTATATGCGGGATTAGTCGTTATACGCATAATCGTTGTTTTGTACCAAAATTTAGTGTTCTCATGCCTTTTAGATTTTGCCAGACCTTTATCAAATAAATAGCGGCTCGGCGGCGTAATTTTTAGCTCGCTTAATTTCTTCGCGATTTCCGTATCGCTGCGACCCTCTGCTACCCATTCAAATATCTTTTTTACAATCGGCGCGGTTTCCTCGTCAACCACGAGAGCGTTCCCGACTTTTATATAACCGTAGGGAGCGAAAGTTCCGCAAAACTCTCCGCGTTTTTGCTTTTGCTTATAGCCGGACTGCGATTTTTTAGATACATCGCG